>JAYTRT010000338.1:0-1714 GCA_043746045.1 Actinomycetota bacterium
GTCCGGCGTGGTCGGCACGTTCTGCGTCGTCGCCGCCAATGCCTGGATGAACTCACCGTCGGGCTTCAGGCTGCAGACAGCGGCTGACGGGACCACCAAGGTGGTCGATGTCCATCCGCTGGCCGCGTTGTTCAACAACGCGATCTGGACCGAGTTCAGCCACATGTTCGTCGCCGCCTATCTGGTGGTGGGTTTCATCGGTGCCGCGGTCTACGCGTCGGGGATGCTGCGCGGTCGACGGGACCGCGTGCACAAGCTCGGCTTCACGATCTCGTTCGCGATGGCCTCGATCGCTGCGGTCATCCAACCCTTCATCGGCCACATCGCCGGTATGCGTCTGGCCGAACACCAGCCGCTGAAGTTGGCAGCAATGGAACTGGCGACGACGACCGAGAACAACGCGCCGCTCAACGTCGGCGGCATCCTGATCGACGGCAAGGTCCACGGGGCGATCAAGATCCCGGGGATCTCGTCGCTGCTGTCACGGGGCTGGTTCAACCGCGACGTTCCCGGGCTCGACCTCGTTCCGAAGGCTGACCAACCGCCGGCCAATGTCGTCCACAACTCGTTCCAGATCATGGTGGGCATCGGCACGCTGCTGATGCTGTTCGCGATCTGGTTCTGGTGGCGCCGACGTCGAGGGCGCGACCTGACGACGTCGCCTCGATTCCTGAAGCTGGCCGTGATCGCCGGGCCGCTCGCAGTGGTCGCTCTCGAGGCCGGATGGACGACCACCGAGGTCGGCCGTCAGCCCTGGATCGTGCAAGGCGTGCTCCGGGTCCGCGATGCCGTGACCCCGAACGGTGGGATCTGGATCAGCTTCACCGTGATCTTCATCGTGTATGCCGGCCTGGCGACGATCACCTACCGAGTGCTGCGTTCGATGAGTCGGCGTTGGCGCGACAACGACGGCTCCGATCTGCCGACACCGTACGGTCCCCCCCGAGAGACCGATCCGCGCGAGTTCCGCGAGCCCGAGACCGCTGGCGCGACCCCATGAGTCTCGCTGCGTTCTGCGCTGCGTTGATGTTTCTCGGCGTCGTCGCGTACGCGATCTTCGCGGGCGCCGATTTCGGCAGCGGCGTATGGGACCTGTTGGCCGGAAATGCCAAACGCGGTGGCGAACTACGCGTGCAGATCGACAAGAGCATCGGCCCGGTCTGGGAAGCCAACCACGTCTGGCTGATCTACGTGCTGGTGTTCATGTGGACGGGTTTTCCACGCGCATTCGCAGCGATGATCACCACGCTGTTCGTGCCGTGGCTGTTCGTCGCGCTCGGCATCGTCCTGCGCGGATCGGGTTTCGCATTCCGCAAGTTCGCGGAGACGCTCGGCCAGGCTCGTTTCTACGGAGCGGCATTCGCCGCGTCATCGGTGATCACCCCGTTCTTCCTCGGCATGATCGCCGGCGCGATCGCGAGTGGGCGGGTGCCGTTCGAAGGGCGTGGCGACCTGTGGACCAGTTGGACCGGTCCGACGTCGTTGGTCGGTGGCGTCCTGGCCGTGTTGACGTGTTCGTTCCTGGCCGCCACGTTCCTGGCCTCCGACTCGGCCCGGGCAGGCAAGCAGGAATTGGCCGAGCACTGCGGACGGCGAGCACTCGTCTCGGGGCTCGCCGCCGGTGCCGTGGCGATGCTCGCGGTCATCCCGATCGAGGCCGATGCCAAGACGTTGGCCAACGGGCTGCAGGGCAAGGCGGCCCCGTTCGTGATCG
>JAYTRT010000339.1:0-5598 GCA_043746045.1 Actinomycetota bacterium
GTGGCTGCTGCGTGGCGTTGTCGTAGACCTCACCGGTGGTCGTGACGCTGTTGTCGACGTGGTCACGCGGATCGAGATGGTCGGTCACACCCGGTGCGCAGGTATATGCGTCGTCGATCGTGGCGTGGAAGGTGATCGTGAACGTGGCAGCGCCGGTCGGCAGCAGGCCTGGTGCGATCACTCTCCCGCCCGTGAACACTCCGCCGCTACCGTCGGGCGCTCCTGAGGCGGCGTAAGCGTCGCTGACCGCGAAGTGGACAGGTGTCGTGCCGTTCAGTGGGTTGGTCGTCGGAGTCGTGCACACCAACGGGCGCTGTGCGGTGAAGAACCCGGCCAGCGGGATAGGTGGCGGTGGAGGGGTCGTGCCGCGCTCGGTGACGCTGAGCAGCGGCACGAATGACGTGTCGAAGCTCTGACCATCGCCGAGGACGTCGTCGACGACGATGCCGCCCATCGTGAAGTAGTCGCTGACCTGTCCCGAGATGGTGTAGACGAGGGTGTCACCCGGTGTCGGACCAGGGTCACCCGTCTGGGAATCGACGACAGCAACCGACTTCTGCACCGCGATCGACTTGGCGGTCATCGTCGCATCGCCGGGGTTGGCCTGATTCGCAGACGTACCGAGCGTTGCTCCGATCAGTGCGGGGTTGCGAGGATCGAGAAAGTGAACATCGCCGGTCGCTGTCGCAGTGTTGGTCGTCGGAACGGGGGCACCTGTCGACGGGTCGATGATCGGCACCGATGCCGGGTCCGTGTCGGGCACGAAGTAGTCGACGATCATGTATGCGTCGTCCACCCCACTGGTGCCGACGACCGGCGAAGGAAATTCGCGGACGAGGTGATTGTCGGTGGGACCGGCGTGGGGCACGCCGGGGGTCGGCGTGCCATGGTCCACCAGATTCGCGACTGGGACGGACGAGCCATTGGCGTTCGCACTGGCGACACCGAGATACGCGTACTGCGGAGGGATCGTGTCGTCGAGCGTCAGGTGGTCGATCGTCTGCCCGGTCGCGACGTCGATCGCCAATTTGTACTGGCGGGGATAGTTCGGACCCGTCGCTGTCTCGTGCTCCGGACCGATGTACGTCTTGGTGAAACGAACGACCTGTGGGGTGAACGTCACCTGCTGGGTCGGCCCGGTGAGCGGAACGGTGCCTGTCGGCGAACCCCCGTAGGCGAAACCAGGCGTGGCCGAGATCTTCAGATCGTCGATCGCGAGCCCGACGTCGGCCAAGTTGCTGACGTTGGCGGTGATGCTGATGTCGGCGACCGGCTGGCCCGGGGTGAACGAGCCGAACGGCAACTGCAGAACGACGATCTGCTTGCCGGTCGGGCACGGAACGTTCAGTGCGCCGGTCAACGGATGGGTGAACGTGGTCAGTGTGGACGTGCAGTTGAACGTCCCCAACGGTGCCAACGCCGAACCGATGTAGTTGGCGCTGCCGAAGCTGATGCCGTCGTTGCCGTCGACGCCGGCGCTGTCGAACGTCAGATCCACGTACGGTCCGTAGCCGACCGCGCCCGCGTTCGAGAAGCCGACAGTGACGTTGACCTGCTCGCCGATGAGTGCCGTCGTCTGAGGAGAGGTGATCGTCACGCTCGGTGCGGGGCCGGCAGCCAAAGCAGGAAGGCCCGGTGTGGTGACGACCACGGCCGACGCGACGATGCAGGCCAACGCGACCTTCGAGATACCACGCATGAATCGAGAACCTTCCAGTTCGCCGCCGATCGGCGAACCATGGGATCGGCAGTTGCGTATGGTTTCTTGAGGAAAACTCGCGAACGGTGACTTTGTGCGCGCTGTGACGGAAGTTGAGTGCATGTGACTCAAGATTTATGAGTCATATGGTTGGGCTTCGCTGATGGCTGGGTATTCTGGTCGCAACCCATTCATCTCAACCCACCAGCACGGAGCACTCAATCATGGCCAAGGCAGTCGGAATCGACCTCGGTACCACCAACAGCGTCGTCGCCTTTCTCGAGGCCGGCGAGCCGGTCGTCATCCCCAACTCGGAGGGTGCAAGAACCACTCCCAGCGTGGTGGCATTCAGCAAGGCCGGCGAAGTACTCGTCGGCGAAGTCGCCAAGCGCCAGGCGATCACCAACCCTGACCGCACCTTCCGCAGCATCAAGCGCGAGATGGGCACGTCCTGGAAGAGCACGGACATCGACGGCAAGCGCTACACCGCCCAGGAGATCAGCGCGCGCACATTGATGAAGCTCAAGCGCGATGCCGAGGCCTACTGCGGCGACGTGGTGACCCAGGCCGTGATCACCGTCCCGGCGTACTTCGACGATGCACAGCGCACCGCCACCAAGGAAGCCGGCCAGATCGCCGGCCTCGAAGTACTGCGGATCATCAACGAGCCAACCGCCGCAGCGCTGGCATACGGCCTCGACAAGGGCACCGAGGACGAGACCGTTCTGGTGTTCGACCTCGGCGGTGGCACCTTCGACGTGTCCGTGCTGGAGATCGGCGACGGCGTGTTCGAGGTCAAGAGCACCCACGGCGACACCCACCTCGGCGGCGACGACTGGGACCAGCGGATCATCGACTGGCTGGTCCAGCAGTTCAAGTCGGCGCACGGGGTCGATCTCGACAAGGACCGGATGGCCACACAGCGCCTCAAGGAAGCTGCCGAGAAGGCCAAGATCGAGCTCAGCCAGGTTCAGACGACGCAGATCAACCTGCCGTTCATCACGGCGACGGCCGAAGGCCCGCTCCACCTCGACGAGCAGTTGACGCGGGCCAAGTTCCAGGAGATGACGGCCGACCTGATCGAGCGTTGCCGGATCCCGTTCGAGCAGGCGCTCAAGGACGCCGGCGTCAGCAAGGGTCAGCTCCATCACGTGATCCTCGTCGGCGGTTCCACCCGGATGCCCGCCGTTGCCGATCTGGTCCAGAGCCTGACCGGCAAGGAACCGAACCGCAGCGTCAACCCGGACGAGGTGGTCGCAGTCGGTGCCGCCATCCAGGCCGGCGTGCTGAAGGGCGACGTCAAGGACGTCCTCCTCCTCGATGTCACGCCGCTCAGCCTGGGTATCGAGACCAAGGGTGGCGTGATGACCAAACTGATCGAGCGCAACACCACCATTCCGACCCGGCGTACCGAAGTCTTCACGACGGCCGAGGACATGCAGCCGAGCGTGGAGATCCACGTGCTGCAGGGCGAGCGCGAGATGGCCGGGTACAACAAGACGCTGGGCAAGTTCCAGCTCGTCGACCTGCCGCCGGCGCCCCGTGGCGTCCCGCAGATCGAGGTCACCTTCGACATCGATGCCAACGGCATCGTCCACGTCTCCGCAAAGGACCGGGCGACCTCGAAGGAGCAGTCGATGACGATCAGCGGTCAGAGCACGCTGAACAAGGACGACATCCAGCAGATGGTCAAAGACGCCGAGGCTCACGCCGAAGAGGACAAGCAGCGCCGTGAGGAAGCCGAAGTCCGCAACAACGCAGACTCCGCCGTCTACCAGGCCGAGAAGATGATCCGTGATCAGGCAGCAACCGTCAGCGACGAGGACAAGGCGTCGGTGGAGACGCCGCTCGCCGGCTTGAAGACGGCGTTGACCGGCAACGACAACGCAGCCATCAAAGAAGCGACCACCAACCTGACCAACGCGCTGCAGGCCTTCGGCCAGAAGTTGTACGAAGCAGCGGCACGTGACACCAATGCCGCTGGATCATCGGCGACCGGCCAGGAATCGGGCGGCGGGGCGAATGACGAGGAAATCGTCGACGCCGAGATCGTCGACGACGAGAAGTGACCTGACATGACAGCTGATCAGAACAGCTCGAACAACCCGACCGGTGATGGTTCCGACCACGCCGCGACCGAGTTCGAGGAGTTCCTCGAGGAGGGCGCAGCCGAGCACGCTGCGCCCTCGTCCGGGGCCGGCCGTACCAGCGCCACCAGGGATGCCAGCGTCACCAGCGATGACGAGATCCTCGCCGGGCTCGATCCGGAGTCCGAGGTCGACGTCTTGACCCGCGAGGTCAACCAGTTCAAGGACACAGCGCTGCGCCTGCAGGCCGATTTCGAGAACTATCGCAAACGCGTCACTGCCCAGCAGTCTGTCGAGATCGACCGCGCCGCCGGCAAGGTCGTCGAGTCGTTGCTGCCGGTCCTCGATGCATGTGAAGCCGCGTTCGCGCACGGCGCCGACGGCGTCGAGCCGATCTGGTCACAACTGATGGGCGTCTTGCAGAAGCAGGGCCTCGAGGCACTCGATCTGGCTGGAAAGACATTCGATCCCGCATTGGCCGATGCCGTCGTCCACGAAGACGGCGAGGGCGCGGCCGATGGTGGCCCCGTCGTCAGCGACGTGTTGCGGACGGGATACAGCTGGAAGGGCAAGACCCTGCGCGCTGCGATGGTCAAGGTCAGGGGCTGAGATGGCCGCGCAGCGAGACTGGTACGAGAAGGACTTCTACAAGGTGCTCGGTGTCAGCGACACCGCGACACCGAAGGAGATCACCAAGGCCTACCGCAAGCTCGCGCGGGAAAATCACCCAGACACCAACCCGGGCAACACCGCCGCCGAGAACCGGTTCAAGGACGCTTCGGCCGCATACGACGTCGTCGGCGACGATGCCAAGCGTAAGGAGTACGACGAGGTCCGCAAGCTCGGGCCCGTCGGGCCGTTCGGTTCCGGTGGGCCGGGCGGCGGTGGCTTCGGTGGTGGTGGCGGTCAGCCCGGTGGGTTCAACTTCAACGTCGGCGCCGATGGTCTCGGCGATCTGCTCGGCGGCATGTTCAATCGTGGTGGCCGCGGTCGTGGGGCCTCGGCGGGCGGCGGTCCGCAGCGCGGGCAGGATCTGGAAGCCAGCCTGACGCTGGATTTCGTCGATGCTGTCCAGGGTCTGACCACCACGCTGTACCTGACCAGCGACGCGCAGTGCAGCACCTGCAACGGCTCCGGCGCCAAGCCCGGAACCCATCCGCGGACCTGCTCGATCTGTGGTGGACGGGGCGTCATCGACGACAACCAAGGCTTCTTCGCAATGAGCAGCCCGTGTCGTAACTGCCAGGGACGCGGCGTGATCGTCGAACAGGCCTGCCCGACGTGTCATGGCAGCGGGGTCGAGAAGAAGGCCCGCGAGGTCAAGGTCCGGCTTCCGGCCGGAGTCGCCGATGGCCAGAAGATCAGGCTCAAGGGTCGCGGTGGTCCGGGGCGTAACGGTGGCCCGGCGGGCGATCTGCTCGTCGAGTGCCATGTCGTGGCCGACAAGTTGTTCGGGCGCGACGGCACCAATCTCACCGTTCGGGTACCCGTCACATTCGCCGAGGCCGCGCTCGGCGGAGACATCGACGTGCCGACGCTCGATGGCCAGACGGTGAAGCTCCGGCTCAAGTCCGGGACCCAGTCGAACACCCGGCACCGGGTCAAGGGCAAGGGCATCGAGACGACCAAGCACACCGGCGACCTGATCGTCACCGTCGACGTCCACGTTCCCACATCGCTGAATGCCGAACAGCGTGCTGCAGTCGAGGCCCTCGCCGCCGCCACGACGGTCTCACCGCGAGCGCACATGCCCGGTGCGCCGACAGCCAAGACCTCGGCGGGCAATTCGACTGCAGACGCCGATCAGGCGAG
>JAYTRT010000340.1:0-16509 GCA_043746045.1 Actinomycetota bacterium
ACTTCCCCCCACATAGCTACCCTTCAAATCTGTCCAATCCCCCTTGGACAGGCAGATTTCGCTCAGAGTTCTCGGTCCGACTGCGGTCAGGCACACTTCGAACAGTCTGTATCGGTAGATGTCAGTCCCGATCACGCCATGAGCTCGTCGGAACGCAGCGTCTACCGGAATGCGAACACGACAGAAACGGTTTTCGACATGAACGATTCCATCGGCCTCTACTTGAACGACATCGGCAAGGTCGCCCTCCTCAACGCCGAGGAAGAGCGCGAACTCTCCCGCGCCATCGAGGCCGGCCGCGAGGCCGCCGACCGTCTGACCAACGGAGAAAAAGGCGTGGCGCTCAAGTCTGCGGTCACGGCAGCAGCCAAGGCCAAGGACCGGTTCATCCGTTCGAACCTGCGCCTGGTCGTCAGCATCGCCCGTCGTTATCCACTCCCCCAGGGAATGGATCTGCTCGACCTCATCCAGGAGGGCAACCTCGGCCTCGAGCATGCCGTCGACAAGTTCGACTGGCGCCGTGGTTTCAAGTTCTCCACCTATGCCACGTTCTGGATCCGCCAGGCCATCGGCCGCGCCCTCGATCAGAAGGCCAGCCTCATCCGCATCCCGGGTGACCGGTCTGCCAGCCTGCGCGCCGCATTGCGTCAGGCCAGCGGTGATGGCGAGACGCTGGATCTCGGCAACGCCGAACTCCACCGCCTCACCACTCCTGTCTCGCTCGACAAGACGATCGGCGACGACGGAGATGCCACCCTCGGCGACCTCATGGCCAACGGTGACGGAACCCCTGAAGACGCAGTCATGGCGATGGTCGACAGCGATCTGCTCGACGAGTTGCTCGGAACGCTCGACAAGCGTGCGCGCTACGCAGTCGAGGCCCGATTCGGTTTGCTCGACGGCGAGCGCAAGAGCTTTCGCGAGGTCGGCGAGAATCTCGGCGTCACCGCCGAGGCCGCGCGTCGTCTCGTCAGCCGTGCCGTGGCGGGATTGCGCGAAGACGCAGTCCGCATCCTGGCAGCCTGAGTCGGCAATGAGCCGGGACCTCTGATGGCTCGGTCGTGGACCCCTTCGTCATGGCAGAACTTTCCGGCATCTCAGCAACCTGACTGGCCGGACGATGCGGCGCTCGACATCGCGCTGAAGCAGATCTCGGGGTTTCCCCCGCTCGTCTTCGCGGGTGAGGCGCGCAACCTGCAGGCATCACTGGCGAGGGTCGCGGCCGGCAACGCGTTCTTGCTGCAGGCCGGCGACTGTGCCGAGAGCTTCGAAGAATTCACTGCGGTGAACATCCGCGAGAAGTTGCGAGTCATCCTCCAGATGGCCGTCGTGCTCACCTACTCGCTCGGTGTACCCGTGATCAAGGTCGGACGGATCGCCGGACAGTTCGCCAAACCGCGTTCGTCGAACACGGAGAAGATCGGCGATCTCGAGCTGCCGAGCTTCCGCGGGCACATCGTCAATGGCTCCGCACCCACCGCCGCTGCACGGATCCCCGATCCGGACCGACTCGTGCAGGCGTACCACCAGAGCGCGTCGACGCTCAACTTGGTCAGGGCCTTCACAAAGGGCGGTTTCGCTGACCTCAACCGAGTCCACGCCTGGACCCAGGAGTTCGTCGCCTCCAGTCCAGAGGGACGCAAGTACGAGCAATTGGCCGCCGAGATCGACCGCGCGCTGCGCTTCATGCGCGCCTGCGGGGTGGACACCGAGTCGAACAGTCGTCTGCACGAGGTCGACGTGTTCACCAGTCACGAGGCATTGCTGCTCGGCTACGAGGAGTCCCTGACACGGCAGGATTCGTTGACCGGCACCTGGTACGACTGTTCGGCACACATGTTGTGGATCGGCGAACGGACCCGCCAGTTGGACGGCGCCCACGTCGAGTTCCTCCGCGGTGTCGGCAACCCCATCGGCTGCAAGATCGGTCCTTCCAGCAGTGCAGAGATGGTGCTCGAACTGTGCGAAGCGCTGAATCCTGCGCAGGTCCCCGGCCGGCTCACGTTGATCAGCCGGATGGGAGCTGACCAGGTCGAGGACAAGCTGCGCCCGATCCTACGCGCCGTTCGCGATGCCGGACATCCGGTCGTCTGGGCGTGCGACCCGATGCACGCCAACACCTACACAGCCGTCAGCGGCCGCAAGACCCGGGACTTCGACCACATCTGCGCCGAGATCGGTGGCTTCGTTCGTGCCCACAGCGCAGAGGGCACGTGGCCAGGCGGCATTCATGTCGAGCTCACCGGCGACGATGTCACCGAGTGCATCGGTGGAGCCGACAAGATCCTCGACGCGCAGCTCGACGACCGCTACCAAACGGTGTGCGACCCGCGCCTCAACGGTCGGCAGAGCCTCGACCTCGCATTCCGAGTCGCCGACCTGATCCGCACCAACGGTCTGGCCTGAGCCACCCACGATCGATGCGCCCACTCTCGCTGGTGACGTCGTGGCCGGTGTCCACGGTCGCCGCCGCGAGCATCGGCTTCGACGGGGCAACGGACACCGAGGGCGACACGACCCATCTGTTCCATCTCGCGTCGCTGTCGAAGGTGTTCACGACGTGGGCGGTCCTGATCGCTGTCGAGGACGGATCGATCGCTCTCGACGCACCCGTCGGTCAACCCGGCTGCACGCTGCGGCACCTGCTCAGCCACGCCGGGGGGTATCCGTTCCAGGGTACAGAACCGATTCTCGGACCCGAGTTGCGACGGATCTACTCGAACAGTGGTATCGACATCGCCGCCGCCGCTGTGGCTGAAGCGACCGGAATCGAGTTCGGCGAGTATCTCGGCGAAGCCGTTTTCGAACCGCTCGGTCTGACGTCGACGGTCCTGCATGGATCGCCCGCGAACGGGATGTGGAGCAATGTCGACGACGTCGCCCGGTTCCTGAGCGAGCTGATCACGCCGACGCTGGTCCATTCCGCAACGGCCGCAGAGGCAACCAGCATTCAATTCCCGGATCTCGCTGGCCGGCTGCCGGGGATGGTCATCTTCGACCCGTGTCCGTGGGGGCTCGGGGTCGAGATCAAAGGCGGCAAAGATCCGCACTGGATGGGTCGGACGAACAGCCCGGAATCGTTCGGGCACTTCGGAGGCGCCGGCACGATGATGTGGGTCGATCCGGTCGCCCGGACCAGCATGGTGGCGCTGACCGACCGGCAGTTCGACGACTGGGCCCCGACCGCGTTGCGGGTCTGGCCCGAAATCAGCGACGCAGTCATCGCTGACGCCTCGTGACCGGTCGCCACACCACTCGACAACCGTGGCCCTGTGTCGTTGCGCTGGATTGTGCAACGTAACGACACCGAGTCAGGCCAGATCGAATCAGGTCAGCTCAGCTCAGGTCAGCTCAGGTCAGCTCAGGCGTTCGATGATCATGGCCATGCCCATGCCGCCACCGACGCACATCGACTCGAGGCCGAACGTCTTGTCGGCGTCCTGCAGGCCGTGGATCAGCGTGGTCATGATCCGTGCGCCGGTCATCCCGAACGGGTGGCCGAGGGCGATGCCGCCACCGTTCACGTTCAGCTTCTCCATCGGGATGTTCAGGTGGCGCGCCGACGGGATGACCTGCGCTGCGAACGCCTCGTTGATCTCGACCAGGTCGATGTCGTCGATGGTCATCCCGGCACGCTTCAGCGTCTGGCGAATCGCGTCGATCGGACCGAGCCCCATGATCTCCGGGTTGAGACCCGAGACACCCGAGGCGACGATGCGCGCCAGGGGCGTGAGGCCGAGTGACGTGGCCTTCTCCGCGCTCATCACCATCACGGCTGCCGCACCATCGTTGAGCGGGCACGCATTGCCTGCCGTGATCGACCCGTCGGGACGGAACACCGGCTTCAGCGACGCAAGTGCCTCCATCGTGGTGCCGGCGCGCGGGCCGTCGTCCTTGGAGATGACGGTGCCGTCCGGGAGCGTGATCGGCGTGATCTCCTGCTCGAAGAAGCCATTGGCGGCGTTGGCGCTGGCCAGGTCCTGCGACCGCTTGGCGAACGCGTCCATGTCCTCGCGACTGACGCCTTCCTGCTGAACCACGTTCTCAGCGGTTTGGCCCATCGCGATGTAGACGTCGGGCAGGCCGGCCTGCGGCGTCCACGTCGGGGCTCCCCCACCAGCGCGCTCACGCGTGTGCGCTCCCGCGTCTTTGAAGATCGGGTTCGGTGCGGTATCGCTGGCGCCGGCCGAGTAGCGGCTGACGGTTTCGACACCTGCAGCGATGAAGCAGTCGCCCTCGCCGGCCTTGATCGCATGAGCGGCCATGCGGATCGTCTGCAGGCTGGACGAGCAGTAGCGGTTGACCGTGACCCCGGGGACATCGCCGAGCCCGGCCAGGACGGCCGTGATCCGGCCGATGTTGAAGCCACCCTCGCCGGCAGGCTGACCGATCCCCATGATCAGGTCCTCGATGTCGCTCGCGTGCACCGATGGCACCTTGGCCATCAGGGCGCGTACGATCTGCGCGGCCAGATCGTCAGGACGGATGGTCGTCATTGAACCCTTGTTGGCCCGACCGATTGGGCTACGGGCAGTTGCGACGATGACGGCTTCGGACATGGGGACCCCCGGTGTAGAGCGTTCGGACCGGCGCAGCCCGTCGACATCGACGGTCTGGCAGGACGTGAACACAGGAACGAACGGCTCGAATACTACCGAGCGGTAACGGGGCCGGACGAATGCGCCTCCCCGGATCCGACTACCTGGTTTCGACGACGCGGAACGCTTCGGCGCAGCGGTCATCACCGAGACGGAAGCGCTGCGCGGTCGTGGCCATCCATGCCCTGACCATCGTTCCGATCCCTGACGGATCCTTGTGCTGGGTCTCGTGGCGCATCAGCGCCTGGATCTTGCGTTCGACGTTGGAGGTGACATCTTCGACGTGGATGCCAGGCAGATCGGCGTCGGTGAACGACATGATCCAGATCTCCGGGACTGTCCACGCCTCGAGACCTTCGGTCAACAACTCCGGATACGCGAACGGATTACGCGAGTCCGGATAGACAGCCGCAATCGCCGCCTGACCGGTGGCGACGTGATCCGGGTGGCTGCCGTAGATCCGAGTCAGGTCCACCGTTGGTGACTGGGTGATGACCAGGCTCGGACGGACCTGTCGGATGACCCGCGACAGCGCAGCGCGTAGGGTCAGGTTGTACTCGACCCGGCCGTCACCGAAGCCGAGGAAGATCAGCTTCTCGACACCGACCTCTTTGGCGGCTCGCGTCTGCTCCTCGCGACGCATCGTGGCCATCTGCGGCCGTGGAATCGTCAGATCGAATCCACCGGCATCACCGTCGGTGACCAGGCAGTAGGTGACCTCGACGCCCCGATCGGTCAGATTGGCCACCGTGCCCGCTGCGCCGAAATCGACGTCGTCCGGATGAGCCGTGATCACGAGGGCGCGTTCGATTTCGTGAGGTTCGAGCATGAGTGCAGGTTACGGCGGTTCTATTGTGCGGCCTATGGATCTGGAAGCTGTTCCCCTCGGTACGTTCGATTTGTCCGATTTCGAGTTCTGGGCGGCACCACGGGAGTACCGCGAGGGGGCCTTCAAGACCCTTCGGGACACACCCGAACTCCAGTTCTTCGACGAACAGCAAATTGCTGGTTCACCGTTCCCGGTCGGCCCCGGCTACTACGCACTGACCCGTCACGAGGACGTCTGGGCGGCCAGCCGCAACGCCCAACTGTTCTGCAGCGGGTACGGCAGCAACATCGGCGACCTGCCGCAGGAGATGAACGAGTTCTTCGGGTCGATGATCAACATGGACGACCCGAAGCACTTTCGCCTGCGCAACATCGTCTCGAAGGGTTTCACCCCGAAAGAGATCGCGCGGGTCAACGACTACGTCAAGGTCAAGGCGGTCGCCATTGTCGACGGTCTGCTCGAACGGTTTCCGAACGGCGAATGCGACTTCGTCGAGGAGATCGCTGCTCCGTTGCCGCTGCAGATCATCTGCGAGATGATGGGGATTCCCGGTGACGACATCAAGCAGATCTTCAACTGGACGAACATCATCCTCGGCGCCGGCGACCCTGAATACGGCGGCAGCCTCGAGGCACTGATGAGCGCCGCCCTCGAGATGTTCACATACGCGCAGAGTCTCGGCGAGGACCGGGTGCGGACGCCCCGCGAAGACATGACGAGCGCGATGATGAACGCCGTCGTCGACGGTGAGCGACTGACTGCGCAGGAGTTCGGCAGCTTCTTCATCCTCCTCGTGGTCGCCGGCAACGAGACGACCCGCAACGCGATCAGTCACGGGATGCGCGCTCTGACGAACTTCCCCGATCAGAGGAAGATCTGGTTCGACGACTTCGAGACGAACACCAAGACCGCAGTCGAGGAGATCGTTCGGTTCGCGACCCCGGTGATCCACTTCCGCCGCACCGTCACCGAGGAGACAACCCTCGCCGGCACCGCGTTGAAAGAGGGCGACAAGGTCGTGCTCTGGTACAACTCGGCGAATCGCGACGAACGCGTCTTTCACAACCCGTACGCTTTCGACGTCCGGCGTGGCCTGCAGCCAGCTCAGGCTGGTTTCGGCGCCGGCGGCCCGCACTTCTGCCTCGGCGCAAACCTGGCTCGACGCGAAATCAGCGTGATGTTCGACGAGATCCGCACCCGGCTGCCGAAGATGCGCATCACCGGCGAGCCCGAGTACCTGCAGAGCTTCTTCATCAACGGCATCAAGCGCTTGTCCTGCGCCTGGGACTGACGTCGTTCCGCAGGGTCGCCTGCCCTACTTCAGTTCACCGGCCGCGTAGTGCCGGCGGCACAGCAGTTCGTATCGGACGACGTCGCCGAAGAGCGGCTGGTCACCCTCTTCCTCGGTGTCACCGACAACCACGGTCTCGCCTTCGTAGACGACCCGACCATTCACCAAACGGGCGTTGTGCGTGGCCCGCTGCCCGCACCAGCACCGCGCCTCGACTTGCAAGGCGACCCGGTCATCGGCGATCTCCAGGAGACGTTTGGTCGCATCGAACAGCAGTCCACGGAAGTCAGTGATCAGCCCGAACGCATAGACATCGACATGCAGATCGTCGACCACGCGCGCCAACTGATCACATTGTTCGACCGTGTAGAACTGCGCCTCATCGCACACCATGAAGCTCAGGCCGTCGTGACGAGCGGCGAGGTCGAAAACGTCCAGATCCGTCCGGACCTCGACGGCCGGCGCCGAGACGCCGAGTCTGCTGGTGATCTGCGATCCGTCGCGATCGAGTTTGGTGAGCAACAGTCCACGCAGGTGCCGCGAACTGAGGTTGTGATGGATCTGCAGAGCAAGCGTGCTCTTGCCGGAACCCATCGTTCCGAAACTGAACTTGAGCGTGGCCATCCAGTCAGCGACGGTAGTCGAACCACGACGCGATCACGTCGCCCCATCTCGTCGCTCGAGTTCGATCAGATCCGGCCTGCAGCTGCGGCGGCATCCTCAGCCGCGGTCAATTGCTCGTCGACGATGGCCAGTCCCCCGTCCCAGAACGCGGGGTCGGCGAGATCGCAATCCACGATCCGGCCCAGTTCCTGCGGACTCATCGAACCGCCGGCGCGCAGCAGGTCGAGATACCGCGGAACGAACTCGTCGCCGACGTCCTCGTATCGCTTGTAGACGCTCAGGGCCAACAGCTGACCGTAGGCGTAGGCGTACACGTAGCCAGGGGTGTGGATGAAGTGCGGGATATAGCTCCACCAGGTGCGATACCCCTCGGTGATCTGCACCGACGGTCCGAACAGCGGCGCCTGCGACGCCTCCCACAGCTCGTTGAAGCGTTCCACGGCCAATTCACCCTCGGCGCGTCGGGCTTCGTGGACGCTGTGTTCGAACCGATTCATCGAAACCTGGCGGAACACGGTGGCAATCGAGTCCTCCAAGGTCGCGGCGAGCAACGCCAGTCGTTCATTCGGGTCGGTCAGCGTGCTCAGCAGCCGCTTGCTCGTCACCGTCTCACCGAACACGGAGGCCGTCTCGGCCAGCGTCAACGGCGTCGACATCTGGAACACGCCCTGCTCCCTCGCCAGGTAGCCGTGCACGCCGTGACCGAGTTCGTGCGCCAGCGTGGCGACGTCGCGCGTCTTGGATGTCCAGTTGAGCAACACATACGGGTGATGCGACGGAACGGTGTAGGCGCAGAACGCTCCCCCGCGTTTTCCCGGGCTCGCCGGAGCATCGATCCAATCCTCGCGCAGGAAGCGCTGAACGATTCCGGCCAGTTCCCCGCTGAACGACGAATAGGCGTCGATGACCGTCTCGGTCGCCGCCGACCACGGAACATGGGTTTCGGCGACGGCGACCGATGCCATTCGGTCGAAGTCGGCGATCGTGTCGACGCCGAGGATCTTTGCCTTCAACGTGTACCAACGCTGGGGAATGTCGTAGCGCGCGACCACCGAATCGACCAATGCCTGAACGCTTTCGTCGCTGGCCTCGTTGGCCAGGTTGCGGCTACTGATCCACGACGGATAGGTGCGCAACCGGTCGTCGACCTGCTTGTCGTTGAGGAGCGTGTTGAAGATGAAGGCCCTCGTCCGCAGCCCGGGCTGGAGACCCTTGGTGATGGCTTGGTGAGCTCCCTGGCGGACGCTGCGATCGGGATGTTGCAGCATCGCCAGGCCCTGCATCAGCGGCACCGTCTGAGTTGTTTCATCGGCCTGTTCGAGATCCACCTCGATGGCGGCGCTGAGCTCGTCGTAGAGACGGCCCCAGGCGCTCGACCCGGTGACACTTTTCTCGGTGAGGATCCGCTCCTCCGGTTCGGTGAGCACGTGCTGCTTGTACCGCCGCTGCGAGCGCAGGTAATGGCGAACGAAGTCGAGACCCGGTGCCGGGTCGGCCAAGACGGCGTCGACGTGTTCGTCGGACGCGGCGGCCCATTCGAGGTCGATGAAGATTAATTTGGTCGACGTGGCCGTGCTGCGCTCTTCCACATGAGCCATCAGCGCGCCGTTCTCGGGCTTCGCTGTGTCGGCCGCGAACACGAGCGATGCATAGTTGCCGGCCCGTGATGACAGCTCGATCATCGTCGAATACTTGGCGTAGAAAGCCCCCAATTCGGCAGCCGTCATCTGGGCGATACAGCCCCGACCATCAGCGACCAGTTCGTCTGTGATGACGTCGGCACGGTCGAGTAGTTCGTCCACGTCGGCCGCACCGTCGAGCAGTGGCACGAGGTCCCAGTGGACGCCGATCGCGCCCATGTCGCGTCGGGCGCGATCGTCGGATTCGCCGTTCGGGTCGATGCCGCGTTCGTCGGTGACAGTCATGTTCTCAGGCTACGGGAACGACGGTGCCGGACGAAGAGCGCGTCAGGTCGAGATCGAGCGTGTCGCTCCGGAAACTCGAACCCGACCGCGGCCCTCACGCTTGGCTGAGTACATCGCGTGATCGGCCTCGATCAGCAACCACCCGGGATCGGCTGTACGCCCGACGTGGTGGGCCACGCCGACACTGGCACCGATGAGCACCACCATGCCCTCGGTCGAAAGTGGATGACGCGCCGCACGGACGATGCGTTCGCCGATCTGCACCGCCTCGGCCGCGCTGGTCCGCGGACAGATGACGACGAATTCATCCCCGCCGGTGCGAGCGAGCGTGTCCTGTCGGCGCGTGATGGCGGCGAGGCGAGCCGAGATCACGCGCAGCGCGTCGTCGCCGGCGGCGTGGCCGTAGGTGTCGTTGATGACCTTGAAGCCATCGAGGTCGATCAACAGCACCGAGGTCTCGATCTGCTCATCCGGGTCGTCCGGGTTCGGCTCCGGGTTCGTCGCCTCACGGAGCTTCTGCTGCAGGAGGACTCGGTTGCCGAGCCCCGTGAGGGGGTCGTGCAGGGCCTGCTCCTCGAGGGCCGCCTGCAGGCGCTTGCGTTCGCTGATGTCGCGCAGGCTGGCCCGGTACTCCACGGCGACCCCGGTGACGGGGTGCACTACGGCGGACACCGAGTTGGAGACCCAGACGTAACTGCCGTCGGCTCTGCGGAGGCGGTACTCAGCCATCTGCGGCGTACCCAACTGCAACCGCTCGGCGCCGACCGCACTGAGACGGTCGACGTCGTCGGGGTGCACCATCTGTTGTGCGACGCGTCCGATCATCTCGTCGGGTGTGAACCCGAGCAGGCCGACCGATGACGGCGATGCGTACTGCACGGTGCCATCGGAGTCCATCAGCAGGACCACATCGGCAGCGGTCTCGGACAGCAAGCGGAATCGGCTTTCGCTGCGCCGCAGTGCGTCGACCGTTCGGGCCCGCTCCAGGACGTGAGCGATGGTCTCGCCGATGATACGCAAGAACGCCACTTCGTCCTCGGACCAGACCCGGGACGTGTTGACCATCGACACGCCGAACACGCCGAACAACTCGCCCGCCGCCGACATCGCGATCGCCATCAGACCGCCCTCTGAACCAAGCGCCTCACGCTTCTCGATCGCCCACGGCTCCGCCGATGCGGCGGCGTCGTTGACCACAACCGGTTCCAGACGGCGCAGCCGCTCGACCCAGAGTGGAAGCCGGGTGCAGGGCAACGTCTGCCCGGGCCCGACCCGTTGCACCGCGCCGTTGCCGACCCATCCGGCCAGGTTGGTGATCAGGTGCTGCTCTTCGTCGATCCGGTCGACATAGACCAGATCGACGCCGAGCATTCCGGCGATGTTCGCGCACACGCCGGACAGCCCGACCAGGAACTCGTCGACGTCGAGGTCGAGCGCAGCTTGGGCCACTTCGAACGCATACCGCAGGTGGCTGACTCGGGTCGCAGCATCCGCCTCGACCGCGTGCCGACCGGTGACATCTCGACACGTCAGCACCGTGCCGCCGGCAATCGGGTTCTGGATCCGCCCACTCGAGATCTCGATCCATCGGACCGAGCCGTTCCTCGCGATCACGCGAAGCGTCGTCAGCTCGGTCCTTTCGTCGGCCGCCATGGACTGCATCCGCTCGAGAGCCAGTTCCAGATCGTCGGCGTGCACGATCTGGGAGATGTTCGTTCCGACGATCTCGTCCTGCGAGAACCCGAGCGAGCGATGCACCGTCCGATTTGCATAGAGGATCTCACCGGCGTCGGTCACCACCACGACAAGGTCGAGCGAGCCGTCGAGGAGGGCGACCAGACGCGCCTCGCTTGCCCGCAGAGAGGCTTCGAACGCCTGCCGTGCAAGCAGCGCGGCAACCGTGTCGGCGACCCGCCGAACCAATGCGATCTCGTCCTCGGCCCACGCTCGTGCGGAGGTCGCCATCGTGACCCCGACGATGCCGTGCGAAACCCGCGCCGACACGAGCGGTACCAGCAGCGCGCTGCGGTCGTGCCCGGGCAGACGGCGCCACTCGATCGCCCACGGTTCGTCATGAGCCTCGATGTCCTCGACCACGACGCTGATGTCGTGGGCCCGGACGTAGTCCGTCACCGCCGGCGCGTCCATCGCCGCCGGCGGAGGGGTGGTCGAACCAGAGAGCGGGTTGGCCCAGTGGGCAGCCGAGCGGATCGTGTCCCGCTCGATCAGCCAGACGCCGGCGGCGTCGGTGTCCAGGAGCTCGCCGAGTTGATGGAGATGCTCGGCGAGGCCGACTTCGATCTTCTCGTACGGCACGTTCAACGCCCAGTGTGAAAGCGTCAGTAGCAGGTGCTCGAACTCCTGCCGCCGATCTGAGAACTCGACCAACGCGTGCTGGACGGAGATGTCGCGCAGCGACACGACGTATCCCCCGAGCACGGGGTCTTCGATCCCCGAGGTGTCGACGTCGTACCAGTTCGCACTGCCATCGGCGAACACGATCCGCAACTCGGTGATCGGAATGTTCTGAGTCCCCGACAGCGTGAGATCGAATCGCTCGATGGCCGTTTCGGCATCGTCGGGGTGCACGAGAAAGAGGAAGTGCTGACCGACAACCTGATCGACGGCGTGCCCAGTGGACGTTGTGATCTGTCGGTTCGCATAGCGGATCCAGCCGTCGCGGTCGATCACCACGAGAATGTCCCGGACGTTGCTCAACATCGCCGCAAGGTGGCGTTCTGTCGCGAACTTCGCCCGGTCCGCGCGCTCGCGTCCGAGCAGGTTGGCAATCGTGTCGGCTGCCTGTTGCACCGTTGCCAGCTCATCCGCGGTCCAGACCTGGTCGGCGTCCATACGCGCGAGTCCGAATACGCCGACCAGAACGCCATCGACGTTGAGCCCGGTCGCGACCGACGACCGGAAGTCCGGCCCACTGAACACTTCACCGAGCTCGTCGTGCCACGGCCAGTCGTCAGCGGCGACGCCGCCCATGACGATTCCGCCTCGGCCGAGGCGTTCGACCCACGTCGGTAGAACGGCCAGATCCACGACGTCGGGCAGGCTGACCTTCGACGTACAACGATCGCTGTGCCATGTCCCGAGTGGGCGCAGTTGACCGGCGTCGAGGTCGATGGTGTCGACATACGCGAAGTCGGCGACCAGCAATTGCCCGCACTCGGCGAGCACGCTGTCGAAGTTCTCGAAGAGCTCGCCGCGACCCTTTGCCAGAGCTCGCTGGGCCAATGCGGCGGCAAACCCGAACAGCTGCCGCCGCCGGTTCTCGGCTCGCTCCAGCGCGTTGAGCTCGCTCACGTCGCGGCTGACCGACGCGTAGACCTTCACCCCTGGGCGCAAGGCATCGTCGACAACATGGATATCACTGATCACCTCGGTGATCGCGCCGGTGACCCGGTTGGTGAACACCACCGGTCCGCTCCAGCGGCCGGACCGACGCAGATCGCCGACGACAGCGCTTCGCGACAACGATGCTCGCTCCTCGCCGAACCTGGCCACGTCGGAGACATCGACGATCGGGTCGTCGGGGCCGATGCCGACGGCAACGCGTTGGGCGCTGTTGGCGTACACCCACTCGCCGCCGCTTTCGGCAATCGCGACGAGCGACGATGACTGTTCGATGAGGCTTTGGAACCGAGCCCGATCATTTGCCTCAGCACGCCGCAACGTGAGATCGCGGCGAACGTGTAGCCAGTGGGTATGCAGACCGCGCTCGTCCAGGATCGGGCTCAACGTGACTTCACAGAGGAACGTCGTACCGTCGGCGCGTCGGCTGGCGAGTTCGCGCGTCGCAGCCGAACCGCCCGCGTGCACCGAACGAAACCACGCCATCGACTCGAGATCGCCCGGATCCGCCAGCAGGGTCTCGACGGATTGGCCGACGACGTCGGCAGCGCGATGACCCGTCTCGGCTTCGAACGCCGGGTTGACGTAGACGATCGGCGGGTTGCCGTCGTTGGTTCGTGCAGCCGACGTGACGATGATCGAGTCGTGCACGGTGTCGAGCGCTGTCAAGAGCAGACGTGCTCGCGCCGACCCGAGCCCACGAGGTTCGTCGGCACGACGGTCGGGCGGACGGTCCGTCGGCACGGCCGGAAGCGGCGCGCCGCACCAGGGCAGGCTGAGCTTGCTCCCGACCTGTGCGGCGGGCTGGGGGTAGCTGAAATGAAATCCTTGAGCCTCGTCGGCCCCCATCCGAATCAGGGCTTCTGCCTGTACGGAGTCTTCGACGCCCTCCGCGATCACCCGCAGTCCCAACGCGTGGGCGAGATCGATCACGGCTTCGATGATCGCCTCGTCAGCCAATGAACCTCCGATGCCGGCGACGAAGCTGCGGTCGATCTTGACAGCCGTGACGGGCAGCTGGCGAAGATAGGTCAGCGAGGAGTAGCCCGTGCCGAAGTCGTCGAGGGCGATCTCCACACCCAATCCGCGCAAGGCCGACAGCGTGCCAACGGCATTCGGGAGGTCGATCAGAAGAGTGGATTCGGTCACTTCGAAGCCGATGTCGTCCGCGGTGATCAGACCGGCGTTGATCGACTCGCGTACCTTGCCGAGGAGGTGGTCCCCGTCACCGAGCTGTTGGGCCGCGAGGTTGACCCAGATCCGCAACGGTTCGCCGGGACGAGCGACCCGCCAATGACCGACGAGTCGGATCGCTTCGTCGAGGACCCAGTCACCAACCGCCGTCATCAATCCGGCTGACTCAGCGGCCGGCAGGAAGTCGGCCGGCGAGAGCAAACCGTCGACCGGGTGCTGCCACCGCACCAACGCTTCGACGCCGACAACACGTCCGTCGCGAAGGTCGACCGTGGGCTGGACGTGCATGCGCAGCTGCTCGCTGTCGACGGCCGTTCGGAGCGCCTCCTGCATCCGGGAGCCAGGGGTGGAATCGACTCCGAGGCTTGCCTCGTATCCGACGGCCGAGCCTCGCCTGGTCGCCTTCGCCCGCCGACAAGCGAGAAAAGCCTGTTCGAGCAGGTCGTTGGTCGAGTCGGCAGGATCATCGAGAGCGAACCCCGCCGTTGCCTCGACGTTCAGAGTGAGATCGCCGACGGCCAGAGGCGGACCGAGGGCGTCCAGGATGGTGTCGGCCTCGGCCTGCGCGGCGGCCGGGTCGGCAGCCGAGACCATCATCACGAACGCGTCGCCTTCGGCCGCAGCGAGCAACGAGTTCACCGGGATGACCCCCGAGAGCACCCGTCCAACAGCGTTCAATACCTGGTCACCGACCTGCTGACCCCATCGTTGGTTGATCTCGTGGAAACGATCGAGGTCGATGTGGATCACGCAGATCGGCTGCAACGCCTGTTGGGCTGCTTCGACCGCAGCACGCAGCCGCGACCTGGTCACCATCGTCGGCGGCCCGACAACCGGTGTGAACCCGATGTGATGAGATCCGATCGTCATAGGTACGTTAGAGTCCTCGGCAAGTGGTGCCCCCAAGGTGAGCATTCCTTGCGCTCAGATGCAAGAAGCATCTTCGCTGAAGATCGTCTGTTCCGTCAGTTCGGCCTTTCCATCGGTTCGTTTCTGGCTTCGTTCCTGGTTTCGTTTCTTCGTGGGATCGGTCAGCTGCAGCCGCTCGTGCTGCCGCAACTCGGGCAGGCGTGGCACGACCCGGCGCGGATCATCTGCACACCACACTGCATACACATCGGTGCGTCGCTCTGACGGACCTTGGCGACTCCGCCCGGGTTGGTGTTGTCATTGTTCGGAGCCTTCGGCGCCAGACCGAGCTCCATCGAATGAGCGAGGTCCCCAGCAGACGGAATGCTCTTCGGGTCGATTGCGATGTCGCTCCCGCTGCGGGTCTCGATCGCGCTCTCCTCGACGCCGGGCAGTGTCGGCTGCATCCGTTCGTTGATCGAGAAGATGCTCAACTCCGCGCGCTCGTCGAAGGTGAGGTATTCGAGCGACAGACGACGGAACAGATAGTCCATGATCGACGACGCGAACCGAATGTCCGGGTCGTCGGTCATGCCGGCCGGCTCGAAGCGCATGTTCGTGAACGCCTCGACGAACGCCCGTAGCGGGACGCCGTATTGCAGCCCGTAGCTGATGCTCTTGGCGAACGCATCCATGATGCCGCTGAGGGTGGAACCTTGCTTGGACACGGTGAGGAAGATCTCGCCGGGCTGCCCGGTCTCGTACTCGCCGATCGTGGCGAAACCCTTGCAGTCGGCGACCCGGAACTCGAACGTGCGACCTCTCCGGCTGCGCGGCAGCTTCTGGCGGATCGGCTGGTGCACGATCCGCTCGACGATCCGCTCCACGATCTGTGCGGGTGCATCGATCACGGTGGAAGCCGTTGCTGATCCCAGTCCGGCGGTGAACGTGCCATCCGCATTGATCGTGGCATCACCCTTCTTGCCGGTGGAGAGCGGCTGGGCGACCTTGCAGTTGTCGCGGTAGATGGCGACGGCCTTGAGGCCGAGCTGCCACGACAGCAGATGCAGGGCCTCGATGTCCTCGACCGAGGCCTCTTCCGGCATGTTCACGGTCTTGGAGATCGCCCCGGACAGGAACGGCTGGGTGGCGCCCATCATCCGCACATGACCCTCGTAGTGGATCGTGTTGTCACCCATGCTGCACGCGAACACCGGGACGTGATCGGCGGCGAGATGCGGTGCACCGAGGATCGTCTTCTCGATGTCGATGTAGGCGATGATCTCGTCGATCTGCACAGCGCTGTAGCCGAGCTTGCGCAGCGCTCGAGGAATTGTCTGGTTGACGATGCTCATGTTGCCGCCGCCGACGAGCTTCTTCATCTTGACCAACCCGAGGTCCGGCTCGATGCCGGTTGTGTCGCAGTCCATCATCAGGCCGATGGTGCCCGTCGGGGCGAGCACCGATGCCTGGCTGTTGCGGACACCGAACTCCTCGCCTTCGACGACAGCGATCTCCCAGGCCTGCTGGCCGGCTGCCATCAGTTCGGCCGGGACTGCGCTCGACGACTCGATCTCGTAACTGGCGTCGCGGTGCATCCGCAAGACGTCGAGCATGTACTTCTCATTCTCGGCGAAGCCTGCGAACGGGCCCATCCGGCTCGCGGTGCGGGCACTCGTGGCGTAGGCATGGCCGGTCATCAGCGACGTCAGCGCCGCCGCCCACGCCCGGCCCTGCGGTGAGTCGTACGGCAGGCCGAGGGCCATCAACAGCGCCCCCAGGTTGGCGTAGCCGATGCCGAGCTGACGGACCTGGCGGCTGGTCTCGCCGATGGCCGGC
>JAYTRT010000341.1:0-1712 GCA_043746045.1 Actinomycetota bacterium
GGAATGCACCACGCCTACCAGGCGCGCGGCCGCGGCTACTGCACGTTCAACGGGCTCGTCATCGCTGCGCGCGCAGCCGTTGCCGCTGGCGCCGAACGCATCGTGATTCTCGACTTGGACGCCCACTGCGGCGGCGGCACAGCATCGCTGATCCGCCAGATTCCCGAGCTGGAGCAGGTCGACGTCTCGGTCGATCCGTTCGACATGTACGACAGTCGCAGCCTGGCCCGACTGACCATCTGCGGCAGCATCGACTACCTCGACACCGTCGAGCGCGCGCTGTCCCGGATCGACACACCGGAGGCGATCAGTGTCGTCCTGTACAACGCCGGCGTGGATCCCCACGAGCACGCCGGCGGCATTCCCGGGATCACCGCGGCGACATTGGCTCGGCGCGAGACGATGGTTTTCGATTGGGCGTCGAGCAACCAGATCCCTCTCGCCTGGGTCCTCGCCGGCGGCTACGCGAGCGGAAACGAAGGCGCTGTACTGGACATGCCGGGCCTGGTAGAGCTGCACCGGCTGACGATCACCGCCGCGTCACGGAGCATCTCGCGGTACGACGCGGCGTGAGCAATTCCCCGCACGACTGTGCCGAGTGAGCACCCGCTCCCGACGATGTTGAGTACGTCGTACTCATGTGGAACATGGGTTTGCGCCCGATGATGAGCCGGTCAACAGGACAGACATTCAGTCAGTCAGTCAATTCATCAGGGAAGAAAATCGTGTACTCCATCGCATTTCACAACAGGAAGAACTCATGATCAGCGCGATCGGCTGGATCGGCTCGGCGCTCTGCGTTTCGAGCCTCGTCCAGAAGAACCAGTTGCGCTTCCGTGCGCTCAACCTCGGCGCCTGCATCGCGATGATCGCGTTCAACACCGCCAATGGCACATGGTCGATGGTGCTCCTCAACGTGATCGTCTCGATCATCAACATTCGCCAGATCATCCGTATCCGCAGCGAGGTCTCGACGCCGATACCTCGCGCAACTCCAGGAGCAGTCGTGGTGGAAACCGCGACGTCGACCGACCCGGTCGTGGATCACCGAGGTCGCCAGCTCGTCGCTGCCTGATCAGATCCCGGTACGGTGGATCGCCGTGACCGAAGCGATCTCCGTTCCCGCCAGACCCGACGCACCGGGGTGGTTCCGGCGGGCACTCGAGGTTCCGTTCACGGATGGCTTCGTCACCGTCGATGGTGCCCTGATCCACTATGTCGCATGGGGTCGAGCCGGCCGACGAGGCTTGGTGTTCGTACACGGGGGCGGCGCTCACGCCCATTGGTGGACGCACATCGCCGGAACGTTCGCCGAGGATTTCCGAGTGGTTGCCATCGATCTCTCCGGTCACGGTGACAGCGAACATCGCCATCACTACGTCCTCGATCAGTGGACCGACGAGGTGATGGCCGTCGCGACCGCAGGCGAGATCGACGGGCGTCCGGTGATCGTCGGGCACAGCATGGGCGGCATGGTCACCATCGCAACTGCGGCGCTGCACCCGGGCAGGGTCGCCGGCGTGATCATCTGCGATTCGCCTGTCACATCGCCGGATCCGGAAGTCGCGTCGTATCGCAGCAGAGACGCCTTTGGTCGGCCCCGCACCTACGAGTCCGTGGAAGCCGCGCTCGAAAGGTTCCGTACGGTGCCCGAGCAACGTCACGACCTCGACTACGTCATCGACCACGTCGCCCGGCGTTCGATGCGAGCT
>JAYTRT010000342.1:0-5586 GCA_043746045.1 Actinomycetota bacterium
TCGCGACTGCTGGACACGCGCCCCTCAGGCATCAGGACGGGAATCGGGTGCGTCACGGTGCTCGATCTCAGCACGAACACCGATGTTCCGCCGGGTGCCGAGGCGTTGGCACTCAATGTCACCACGGTCGACGCGGTCACATCGGGTTTCGTCACGGTCTATCCGTGTGGCACCGACCGTCCGGGCACGTCGAACGTCAATCCGCGTCCGGGCGACGCCACCGCCACCTCGGTTCTGGTCGAGCTCGGTTCCACCAATCAGATCTGCCTGTACACGTCGTCGTCCCTGCACCTCGTCGTCGACATGACCGGATGGTTCGGACGTCAAGGCGCTCCCTACCACGCGACCACCAGCAGCCGACTGCTCGATACGAGAACAACCCTGCGACCTGACGGGCTCACCGGCGTGCTGCGCGCTCAAACCGAATTGCACCTGCCGGTCTACGGGAGCGCAATCCCGACCGACGCTCGCGCCGTTGCGATCAACGTCACCGTGACCGACGGGTCGGCTGCGGGATTCGTCACCGTCTATCCGTGCAGCAGTCAACGTCCGCCGACCTCGACCGTCAACTACCTCGCCGCCGAGACGCGTGCCAACCATGCGGTCGTCGGCCTCGACCAGGACGGCGAAGTCTGTCTGTGGAACAGCGCCGCTGTCGATGTCGTGATCGATGTGGAGGGTTGGTTCGGCGGCCAGCTCGACTCCGGTTCGCTGTTCCGACCGCTCGCCGGCACGCGTGTCGTCGACACCCGTATCGGCACCGGCGGGGTCACCGGCCCGGTCGCCGCGAACTCGATCGTGTCGTTCGATCCCGCGATGGCGACCACCGCTGCGGGCAACGCGACACTGCTTCCGCTCGGTTCCACCGTTGCCCTGAGCGTGGTCGCGACCGACGCCGCCGCCAACGGCTTCGTCACCCTGTATCCGTGTTCGGCGAGCCAACCCGCGACATCGGCGGTGAACGCTGTCGCAGGTACCGATGCGTCCAACGTGGCGTTCGTGACGGTCGATCCGAACAGCAGGACGTGCCTGTACGCGTCGACCTCGATGCAGGTCGTCGTCGACGTCATCGGCACATTCGGCCCCGGTGGTGCACTGCACCAGTTGTCGATCGGTCAGTTGACGCTCGATCAGCCGTTCACCCCGGATGCCCACGACTACACCACCCGCTGCACCGTTGCCGGGTCGACCGGGACTGCAACCGTGCACGCAGTGGGGGTGACGGGGACCATCGTGACGATCGCTCCGTCCACCGCTGCAGCTCCGACCGGAACCGGATCAACTGCCGATCTGACGCTGCCGCTCGCCGAGAACGAGGCGTTCGTCGTGCGCGCAGGTGTCGTCGGGGGGACCTCCGAGCAGTACTGGGTGCGCTGCCTTCCTCATGACTTCCCGGTGCTGTCGGTGACGGGCACCGAGACACCGAATCCCGGTTGGTACCTCACCGATGCCGCGTTCCCGACCACCGCCGCGCCGGCCGATCAGAGTCGGTTCCTGATGATCCTCGACAACCGCAGCGTGCCGGTCTGGTACCGCCGGGCGACCAATCCGTCGATCAACCTGACGCTGCTGGCCGACGGAACGCTGGCATGGTCCAAGCTGCTCGGCTTGGCGTTCGGTTCAACCCCCGGTGGCGCCTATGAGGTTCATCGACTGGACGGAACACTGGTGCGCTCGATCTCAACGGTGAGCGGTCCGACCGACCACCACGACATTGCTCAGCTGCCGAACGGCGACATCGTCCTGGCCACATACGTACCGCGCCAACACGTCGATCTGCACATTCTCGGAGCGGGCTACACCACGGATGAACTGGTCTACGACAGCCACCTCGAGGAGATCCGCCCCGATGGCACCGTGGCCTGGACCTGGAAGAGCGAGGACCACATTCCCGTCTCGGCCACCACGTATCCCCAACGCTTTCCCGGAATCGCCGGGGTCGGCGTGGACCTGATCCACATCAATTCCGTCCACGTCGCGGCCGACGGTGATCTGATCGTGTCAGGTCGACACACCGACGCCGTGTACAAGATCCGTCGCAACACGGCTGGTGACGTCGTCTGGCGGATCGGCGGCAACCAGAGCGACTACACGTTCGTCAACGATCCCCTGGGTGGCTTCGCCCGCCAGCACGATGCACAGCTGCTGGCCAATGGCGATATGCGGATGCTCGACAACCGCACCGGACTCGGCCAACCGCGCGCCGTCGAATACGCGCTCGACACTGTCAAGCGGACGGCGACGCTCATCTGGTCGGCAACGGATCCGGCCGTCACGGCATCGGGCGGTGTCGGCAGCGTACGCAGCATCGGTGATGGCGACCGGGTCGTCGCGTGGGGTGGTTCCTCTGCGCCGGCCTTCACAGAAATCGGCCCCGACACGAGCGTGCTGCAGGCCACGGCAATGGGTGGTCACTACGCGTACCGGGTCGACAAGCAACCCGTCGACGCGTTGGACATCGGTGTCCTGCGTGCGACTGCCGGCCACTGAGCCAGCCAGTCGAACAGGACAGTCGAACGGGCCAGTCGAACGGGCCAGTCGAACGGGTCAGTCGAACAGGTCAGTCGAACAGGTTGCCGTAGGTACGTCGCAGCGCAGCCTTTTCGACCTTGCCCATTCCGTTGCGGGGGAGCTCGCTGACCACTGCGACGTGTTTGGGGTGTTTGAAGCGGGCCAGCCGTCCGTCGAGTGCACTGCGCACCGCTGACACGTCGAAATCTGCGGGAGCAACGACGATCGCAACCACGGCGTCGCCGAGGTCGGGATGAGCGATGCCGATCACGGCCGATTCCTCGACGCCGACGATCTCGTCGAGGACCGCTTCGATCTCGCGCGGATAGATGTTCAATCCCCCACTGATGATCAGGTCGGTTCCCCGCCCGGACAACGTCAATCGGCCATCGGCGGACAGTGAGCCGAGGTCGCCGGTGACGAAATATCCGTCGTCGCGAAACGACGCAGCAGTCTTGTCCGGCATTCCGCGATAGCCGACGAACACGTTCGGTCCGCGCACCTCGACGACACCGACCTCGTTCGTCGTGCAGGATTCGCCGTGTTCGTCGACGACTCGGATCGCAACGCCGGGCAGCGGGTACCCGACCGTGCCCGCGATGCGTTCACCGTGCAACGGGTTCGAGGTGATCATGCCCGTCTCCGTCATCCCGTAGCGTTCGAGGATTCTGTGGCCCGTTCGCTCGGTGAACGCATGGTGTAACGACTCGGTCAGCGGTGCCGAGCCAGACACGAACAGCCGCATCGATGCGCAGTCGTCCATCGTGAATTCAGGGTCGGCCAGCAAACGGCTGTAGTAGGTCGGCACACCCATCATCACCGTTGCGCCATGGAGCGCGTTCCGCACGAGACCGGTCTCGAATCTGGGTAGGAACCGGACCTCGCAGCCGCTGAGCAGCGCGCAGTGGAGGGCGATGAACAGACCGTGGACGTGGAAGATCGGCAGGGCATGGACCAGAACGTCGTCACTGGTGAAACCCCAGATTTCGGTCAGCGAGCGAGCGTTGCCGAGGAGGTTCGCAGTCGTGAGCATCGCCCCTTTCGGCTTCCCGGTCGTGCCCGAGGTGTAGAGCATCGCGACCGGGCCGTCACCCGCATCGACGAGACCGTCCGATGGCGCAGCGTTCGCAGCCCGTTCGCCCAGGGTGCCACCACCCGCTTCGTCCAGCGTCAGAATCGTCGCGACTGAACCAGCGGGCAGCGCTCGGCCTGGTCCGAAAACGACGACGGTCGGCGATGCGTCGTCGAGGAAGTAGGCGACCTCGGCCGCCGTGTAGGCCTCGTTCAACGGGATGTACACGACGCCGAGCCGCACGGCAGCAAGGTACAGCGCGACCGCCGTGACGGACTTCGCGACGTGCGCAACCAGTCGGTCACCCGGCTGGGCTCCGCACTCCAGCAGAACCGTCGCGATCCGCGCGCTGGCATCGTCGATGTCCCGGAAGGTCACGACGTCGCCGTCGGCGAGGCTGAGGAACACCGCATCGATCTGCGGCGCGAACGCGTCGCGTAGGGCGGCGTACAGGTTTTCCGTCACCGGATCGGCCGCAGAATTCACACCGACAGTTTCGCGTCGCTGAGTCAGGTGGCAAGCATCCAGACGACGGCGAGATGCGCCGAAGCCGCGATCACCGTGAATGCGTGCCACACCTCGTGGTATCCGAACACGGCCGGACGCAGGCGCGGCCACCTGCGATTGAGGCCGATCGCTCCCACGGTGTAGAAGACACCGCAGACGATCATCAGCACCCCCGGCGCCGCCCCGGCCTGCATCCACATCGCAGGGATCGCAACGACCGCCACCGAACTGATCGCGAAATACATGATTCCCCCGGCGATGCGCTGATGCCGCCACGCAGCCAGCTTGATCCCGATGCCGAACAGGCACCCGACCCACATGATCGCCAGGAGCCAGATCCCGAGCGGCTCGGGCACACCCAGCAAGCAGATCGGGGTGATGCTGCCGCCGATCGCAGCAAAGATCATCGCGTGATCGAGCCGGCGCCACAGTTCGCGGGCGCGCAACGTATGGACCCATCGGTGGTATGTCGACGATGCGACGAACATCGAGCACAGACCCAACGCGTAGATCGACACTGCAATCCGGGCTCGTTCGTTGCGCGAGACGCCGATCAGAACCGCGAGCGCAGGAACCGCTGCGACGAGGGCGAAGACGTGCAACCGGCCACGCCACAGGGGACGGGTCGTCGTACCGAGCGGAACGTCACGGGGTCGGGCGACCGAGGCAGTGGTCAAGGACTCGATTCGTCCATTCTGCCTCGGTCGAGCGAACCTCGGGGGTTCATCGATCCGATCATCCGGTCACCGATCAACTGGTCACCGATCAACTGGTCACCGATCAACTGGCGCGTACGTCCTTGATCGCATCCTCGAGGCGATCGCCGAAGTTCTTGTCGGCATTGCGGAAATGAGTCAGCGACCGCGAGCGGATGCCTTCGTCGGCAACGGTGCCGAGGCTGCCGGCGATCGCGTCGATCAGTCGCTCCTGCGCGTCGTCGGGCATCAGTCGGAACAGATCGCCGGCTTGGCTGAAGTCGTCGACCTCGCGCCGGACGACTTCGTAGTGGCCGGTCACGCCCGTTGTGTCGAGTCCCGTGTACAACTCATCGTTGGTCTGCACAGGACCGTCGAAGCTGTTCGGCTCGTAGTTCTTCTGGCGGCCGCCGTTGTCACCGATGCGCATCGAGCCGTCCCGGCCGTAGTTCTCACCGTGCTCGAACGGGCATCCCTTCGGACTGTTGACGGGGAGCAGGGTGTGGTTGACTCCGAGGCGATAGCGGTGCGCGTCGCCATAGCTGAACAGGCGCGCCTGCAGCATCTTGTCCGGTGACGGACCGATGCCCGGAACGAAGTGGCCCGGGTCGAACGCGGCCTGTTCGACCTCGGCGAAGTAGTTGTCCGGGTTGCGATCGAGCGTCATCGTGCCGACCTCGATCAGCGGGTAGTCGGCGTGGCTCCAGACCTTGGTCAGGTCGAACGGGTCGACGCGGTATGTGGCTGCGTCGGCTTCCGGCATCAGCTGTACGTGCAAGGTCCACGATGGGAAGTCGCCGC
>JAYTRT010000343.1:0-1707 GCA_043746045.1 Actinomycetota bacterium
CTACAGCAACCGTGTCGGCGTTGCCATAGCGATCATCTGCCGTCGATCACCCGTTCATCGCTCGAGCGGACGAAGACTGCGGGGATATGGGAGTGGCAACTGATTTGAGTGGCGACGGAGCCGAGCGACAGGCCGGTGAGGAGGCTGCGGCCGGCCCTGCCGATCACGATGAGGTCGGCGTTGTGGCTCGCGTCGAGGAGAGCTTTGGCTGGAGAGCCTGACGCTGGGACGAGTTCGATTTCGAGTCCATCCGCCGGCTCCATGTTCGACACTGCGTTTTCCAGGAGGGCTTGTGCTTGCTTGTCAGCCACTTCGGTCATCGTTACTGGGTTGGGGAGAAATGGGATGTTGGCGGAGTAGGCCGTGCAGCAGTGGACGACACGCAGCTTGGCATGGCGCAGCCCGGCCTCACGAGCCGCCCAGTTGAGGGCGGCGGAGCTGTGCGCGGATCCGTCCACCCCGACGACAACCCTGCCGTGTTCGGCTGCGGAATCGGTCGGGCCGGCCCGCACGATCGCAACCGGACACGTTGCTTCATGGAGGCAGTGTTGGCTGACCGATCCGAGGAGGAGTTCCCGGAAGCCGCCGAGGCCCCGTGCGCCCAGTACCAGTAGCGTCGCAGACTTCGCCGCTTCAAGAACACCGGCAGCGGGAAGCCCGAAGACAGTCTGTGTGTCGACAAGCCCGACAGCTCCGACTCCCACGGCACCCGCCACGAAGGCCTTGACTGATTCGGCTGCCTCATGTGCGTCGAAGTCCGGGACGAACCGGGTCGAGCCGTCCGGGTGGTGCTGGCCCAGGTAATCCCACGCCAGAACAGCGGTGAGTCGGGTCTCGTGAAGTGCTGATTCGCGCAGCGCCCATCGCAATGCGTTCGCGGCGTGAAGGGACCCGTCGACTCCGACGACGATGCGTTCCATCGTTCGAGCATCATCGACGATATGCCGGACAGCAAGAGCCGAAGGTCCCGAACGATCGAAAGGGCAGGAAGTCCCTGGCGGCGGACACCCAGGTGGCCGCAGACTCGGGTATGGAGAACGTGAGCGCATTTCCGGCGATCCAGCCCGTTCGCAGGCGCAACACCCTTCAATGCCCCGCTCGGATGCAATACGACTCTCACTCCAGGATCGCTGACCTCTCGGTGATGAATGGCGAGTTGGCTGCGGCGATCGAGTGACCAGCCGAGACGTTGTCAATACCGGAAACGAACTCGTGAAAGGCGGCCACGACCAGCCTTGGCGACGGAACAGCGCTGAAGTCGTTGCCAGTCTGGGAACGGACCCCGAGGCTGGCCTGACCGCATTGCAGGCATCGACGGCGCTGGCGCGACATGGTCCGAATCAGCTCGATGCGACCCCACCTGTGGAGGTTTGGCGCAAGTTCGTGGCACAGTTCGCTGACCCACTGATCTACTTGTTGTTCGGGGCGGTGGCGATTTCCTTCGCCGCCTGGGTTCTCCAAGGACGCTCGGGAGTTCCGTTCGAAGTGATCGTGATCGTCGCGATCATCATCCTCAACGCCGTGCTCGGTTACCTCCAACAGGCGCGCGCCGAGCACGCAGTGGCTGCGCTGCAGCGCATGACCGAGGCAACTGGACGCATCCGACGAGATGGGGAAGAAATGCGCGTCGCATCGGCTGAGATCGTGCCCGGCGACCTCCTCATCCTTGCCGAGGGCGACGCGATCGCTGCCGACGCGCGACTCGTG
>JAYTRT010000344.1:0-1706 GCA_043746045.1 Actinomycetota bacterium
GCTCTGCGACCTGTGGCGTGCGAACGACGACCGTGGATTCGCCTCGGGCAAGGATGGTGGCGACGGGATCGGCGGCAAGGAGCCTGCCGCCTCCGACGACCACGAGGTCGTCGGCGAACATGGCGAGCTCAGCGATCAGGTGGCTCGACACGAATACGGTGCCTCCATTGTCGGCGAACACGCTGAGCGAGTTGCGCAGCCACCGGATCCCGTCTGGGTCGAGCCCGTTGGATGGCTCGTCCAGGAGCAGGACTTCGGGTTGACCGAGGAGAGCGCCGGCGAGCGCCAGACGTTGGCGCATGCCGAGGGAGAAGCCCCCCGTGCGCTGGTCCGCAGCGGTCTCGAGGCCGACTTCGTCCAGCACTTCCTCGACTCGTCGGGCAGGAATCGCGGCGAGCGCAGCTGCGGCGAGGAGGTGGTTCCTGGCGGTCCGTCCGGGGTGCATGCACCGTGCATCGAGGACGGCGCCGACCACGCGTGCGGGGTGCAACATCCGGGTGTAGCGGACGCCTCGGTAGCGCACGTCGCCGTGGTCCGGTCTGGTGAGACCGACCATCATCCGCATCGTGGTCGACTTGCCGGCGCCGTTCGGTCCGACGAAGCCGGTGACCCGGCCAGCGGCAACCTCGAAGGTGAGGTCGTCGACGGCGATCCGCTCTGCGTACTGCTTCGTGAGTGATGACACGGTGATCATGAGTGTTTGCTCGATTCGTTGGTGATTGGCGGGTGGGCTGTGGCTGGTTGGACGACCGACGTGAGTGGACGGATCGAGACGAGTTCGGCGTTGACGGATGTCAGGTGGACGACGAGGCCGTGCAGGTGGGCGGCGTCACGGACGTCGCCGATCAGACGGGTGACGCCGGCGACGGTGTTGTCGACGGTGAAGTCGTGGAGCAGTGGCCGCAAGAAACGAGCAGTCGCTCGGCCCTTGATGACGATCTCGTAGGTGGTCGTTGCGGTCATGAACCCATCGTCGACCGCACCAGGGTGGGCGCGCCTCACCTGACGTGGCATCTCACCCGGGTGAGATATCGGCTGTAGGGTCCGCCGATGAACCGCGAGCACGAGTCGGGGATGGCGGCGACGAAGCTGCGGCCGCCAGTGCCACCGACTCGTCTTGTCGAGCGCACCCGATTGGGAAAGCTCCTCGACGACGGCATGGCGAGGTCGATTCCACTGCTCCTCATCAGCGCACCCGCAGGCTCGGGCAAATCGACGCTGATCGCTGCCTGGGCGATCACGACGGTGCGACCGGTTGCGTGGTTGCAAGTCGAAGACAGCGACTCCGATCCCGCCAGCTTCTGGTCGTCGTTGGTGGCTGCGATCGGGCAATGCCGACCGAGGGTCGCAGCGCGCGTCGGGCCACTGGTCATCGGATCCCAAGGTGATGACCGGGTGGTCGTGCCCGCGCTCGTGAACGCCCTCGTCGACGACAGCGAACCGCTGCTCGTCGTGATCGACGACTATCACTTGATCGACAGCTCGAGCGTGCACCGAGGCATGGAACGTCTGATCGACCTGTGTCCGACACAGCTGACGTTCGTCATTTCCACCCGGGTCGATCCGCCGTTCCGCCTCGGACGGATGCGGGTCCGCAACCGGGTCGCTGAGATCCGCGCAGAGCATCTCCGGTTCGCCACCGACGAAGCCACCGCGTTGCTCGGATCTGCCGGACGACTGCTTTCGCTCCAGCGGATCGACGATCT
>JAYTRT010000345.1:0-5577 GCA_043746045.1 Actinomycetota bacterium
GTGCTGGCGGTCGCAGCGGTCGTCGTCACGGCGGCCGCCGTGCTGGATGTCGTCTTGCTGCTGCTGCCGCAGGCGGCGAGGACGACGAGTCCTGTCGCCATGGCTCCGGCGAGCAGTTGCTTGCTCCGTCTTTTCTGCATTGGTTCTCTCCCTGGTTGGTTGTTGTTCACGTTGAAAGATGTGCGGTCGAGCGTGTGACGGTCGGTGCGTCAGTTCGACTTGCGAGTGGATTCGTACCATTTTCCGGTGACCTGGCGAGCAAGCCAGCCGAACAGCAAGAACATCGCGATGCCGAGGCTGGCGGCGATGATCAGACCACCATAAGTCTGCGGGAAGATCCCCTTTTGCCGGTACTCCTCCATGACGATGCCGATGCCGGGTTTGCTGCCCTGACGGAAGAACTGTTCACCGACGACCGCACCGATCACGGAGAGGCCGGCCGAGATGCGGAAACCGGTGAAAATGGCCGGGAGCGCAGAGGGAATCTGCAGCTTGACCAACCTCGTCCAGCGGCTGGCGCCGCGCAGGGTGAACAGGTCGTGTTGGCCGGCATCGGCCGACGTCAGGCCGAACAGGGTGTTGGTGACGATCGGGAACAGCGAGATCATGACGCAGACGAAAAGGCGGGCGTTCAAGCCGCCGCCGAACACGGTGGCGATGATCGGCACGATCGCCAGGACGGGGATTGCCTGGAGGGCAACGAGGTACGGGTACGTGGAGCGCTCGACCCATTGGGCCTGGGCCATGATCACGGCCAGAGAGATGCCGAGCACGATCGAGATCAGCAGTCCAGCGAGCGCGACCACGGTCGTCCACTTCAGGCCGATCAGCAGTTTCCCCCGAGCTTTGGAGTTGGTGAACGCGCCTTTGACGACCTCCATCGGCGACGGCAGCAAGAAGTTCGGCTTGTCGAAGATGTGCCGCATCCCCCAGCGGTGCATGAAGTTCCAGAGGATGATGAACAGGATGAAGATGACCGTCGGGCCGACGAGTTTGCCGAGGATTCCGCCGCGCTTCTTCGGTCGACCTGGTCCGACGAGCTCGAGCGCGTTCTCCGGTGTCGCCCCCAGGCCGCCGGCACCTTCCGCCATCATGAGTGGGCTCCACGCAACTCGTGCGAGATCCGGCCGCTGAGTTCGGCGAACTCGGGTTCGAAGCGCAGGTCGGGCAGCCGCGGGTATGCGAACGGAACCCTGAAGTCGGCGACGATGTGTCCGGGGCGGGCACTCATCACGAGCACCCTGGTCGACAGGAAGACTGCCTCGCTGATCGAGTGCGTGATGAACAACCCGGCAAAACCGTTCAGCTGGAACAACTTGATGACTTCGTCGTTGAGGCGCTCGCGGGTGATCTCGTCGACTGCGCCGAACGGCTCGTCGAACAGGAACACCGTCGGGTCGAGGACGAGCGAACGGGCCAGCGAGGCACGCATCTTCATACCGCCGGACAGCTGCTTCGGATACTTGCCCTCGAAGCCTGACAGCCCGACAAGCTCGATTGCCGCGGCGGCCCGCCTTCTCCGTTCGGCTTTCGGGACACCCTCCAATTCGGCCATCAACTCGACGTTCCGGTGGACGTTTCGCCACTGGAGCAATGTGGCGTCCTGGAAGACGTAGCCGAGGCTGGAGCGGTCGACGGTGACGCTGCCGCTCGTCGCGGGATTCAGACCGGAGGCGATTCGCAACAACGTGCTCTTCCCACAGCCCGACGGGCCGACGACCGTGACGAACTCGCCGGGGTACACATCGAACGACGTCTCGCTGAGTGCATGGGTGCCGTCCGGGAAGATCATCGAGACCCCGGCGAAGCTGAGGGCAGGAGCAATCGACCGATCCCTCGCCGACCTGTTCGCTGCAGCGCTGTCCGTCACGGTGCCCAACGTAGTGTCCGTCGATGAACCGCTCGTAGTTTCGGCCATGTTCAGTGCATCACCATTCCACCGGAGACGTTCATCGCCTGACCGGTGCAATACGAGGCCTCGTCCGACGCCAGGAACAGGGCCATGTTGGCAACATCACCGGTCTCGGCCAGCCGCCCGAGCGGCGACTTGGCCGACCAGGCCGCGACCATCTCGGGTGTGCGCGTCGCTGCGCCCATTTCCGTCAGCACGTACCCGGGGCAGATGCAATTCACGTTGATGCCATGACAGCCGAGTTCCATCGCCGACACCCGCGTGAAGGCGATCACGGCGGACTTCGACGCGGCATAGTGGGCCTGGTTCGGCGAGCCGATCTTGCCGCCCATGCTGGCCATGTTGATGATCCGTCCAGGCGCTCGACCGCCGTCGACCTGGGCGACCATTGCCCGACCGGCGATCTGCGTCGTGACGAACATCGAGCGGACGTTCACAGCGAAGGTCGTGTCCCAGTTCTCGATCGTCATCTCGAGGATCGGTGCCATCTTGAGCACGCCGGCGTTGTTGACGAGGATGTCGATCCCGCCGATCGAGTCGATCGCGGACGTCATCGCCGCAGCCGTCGCCTCGGCGTCGGTGAGGTCGACCCCGATTGCAAGACCACCGAGCTCGTCGGCAACTGCATCGACTTCGTCGACGGCGAGGTCGAGCAGGACCAATCGGGCCCCCTCGGACGCGAACGTACGCGCGATCTCGGCTCCGATGCCGCGCGCTGCACCGGTGATCACGGCCCGACGACCGGCGAGCCGGCCTTGCGAACGCAGTGTCGTACTGGTGCTCCCCATTCCGTGCCCGATTCTAGGCCGAGTGGCCGTTGTGGCCGTACAGCGATTCGTGAACAGTTCGTTTCGGCGGCTGGCGGCCCACGCCACCGCGACCGGGTGGGCTCACGACACTCGTCGCCCGGCGTGGAAGACCATCCGCGAGCCGGGTTGGAAGGCGAGCGCCTCGCGCACGGTGGTGGCCTCGATCGCAACCAGATCAGCTCGGCCGCCGACTGCGATGGTGTCGACGGTGCCGGTGATTGCCATCCGCACGGCGCCCGAGACACAGTGCAGGGCGTCCACCGGCAGCAGGTGGGCAGCCATCACCATCAGCGCCGCCGTTTCGAGTGGATCGCCTCGCCCCATCGGGTTGAACGGGTCCTGGAGGTTGTCGGCACCTGCGCACACATTGACGCCGGCCGATCGCAGCGACCTCACCGCAGTGAGCGCCCTCGGCATCGCGTACTGATGTTCTCGCCCTTGGAGGAACAGGTTGGTCTGTGGCAGCGCGACCACGCTGATCGCCGCCGCGGCAACCATCTCGGCCACCTCCAGCTGTCGTTGCTCGGGTTGCATCGACAAACTGACGCAGTGGCTTGCCGTGACACGGTGTGTGAACCCGGTTCTGACCACTCGTTCGGCAAGATCAGCAAGGCCGCAGGCGGTGGGGTTCAACGTCTCGTCGGTGTGCAGGTCGACGTCGCATCCGAACTCCGCCGCGATTTCGAGGAGGACGTCGTTCGCTTCGGCCGGGTCGTCGTCGAGGTGCGGGGCGCCGCCGACGACGTCGGCTCCGGCGGCGAGGGCCTCGCGCAACAGCTCGCGCGATCTCGCACCGACGGAGCCGATCACCGGCCAACTGATCAATGAGACGATCTGCAGCTCACAGATATCAGCGGTGCGCTTTCTGACTTCCACCAGGGCATGGACCGACATCAGCCCGTTCTCGTGTGTCGTGTCGGCGTGACTGCGAATCGTCGTCGTGCCGTTGGCCACCAACAGTCGTACGGCGCGTTCGGCTCGCTCGATCGTGTCGTCCACGGTGATCAGGTGACGGTGGGCGCGCATCGCCATGATCGCGCCCATCAGATCGCCCGTCGGATTCGGGATCCGCTCGGACAGGAATGCCTTGTCGAGATGGGCGTGCGGTTCGGCGAAGGCGGTCAGCAACAGACGGTGACCGAGGTCCACCACCTCTTCATCGTCGACCGGCTCGAGTCGGGCCCCGATCGCGCCGATCTTTTCGTTCGTCACGCGCAGGTCGACGATGCTCCCGTCGGCAAGTCGAGCCGACCTCAGCAGCATCAGACGAGCGGTGTGCCGGAGATCGGGCGACGATCGAGGGTCTCACCGAGACGCGGGAAAACCTCCTCGGCGACCAGGTGCATCTGCTCGTTCATGTCCTCGCGTGTCAGGCCCGGATAGTCGAAGAAGAAGCAGATGTGCTTCAGGTCGAGCAGGTCGCGCCAATATCCGATGGCGTCGACGGCATCGTCGATCGAACCGACGATCTGGATCTTCTGGGCGTTGCTCTCCTCGACAGTCGGGCAGTGATCGAACGCGACCTTCGATCCGTCGGGATTGCGGTAGCTGCTGAACCTGCCGTACGGGGCGAGGAACTTGTTGAACTCGTCCTGACCGGGCCGACCCTTGACGAGCGCCTTCTCGTACGTTTCGGCGACGTGCAGGTTGAGCACCAGACAGCGATCCTGGCCGGGACCGACCGGCTGCCCCATCTCGTCGCGGATTGCCGCGAAACGGTCCCACTTCTGCTTCTGACTGTCGGCGTTCTGCAACCAGTACACGGCCTTGTGCCCGGCACGGGGCACGTATTCGATCGTCTCCGGTGACGTCACCGGCTGATAGATGTCGACGATCCGGCGCGGCTTGGGGATCAGCGTGAGGTGATCGACGTAGTTGCCGCGGTCGGGCACATCGTCGGGCGGGAGGATGAACTGCTTACCCCGGTACGAGAACGTCTCGTTGTACCAGGCCGCCTTGATGATCTCGATCGACTCCTCGAAGATCTGGCGGTTGACACGGTCGTGCTCGGTACTCATCTCGTTGTCGCCGCTGGCGACGACCGTTCCGAGCGCCCATGCCTCGCGCGGGACGGTGCCTCGACCGACCCCGAACTCCATCCGGCCGCCCGTCAGGATGTCGGCGAGCGCGAAGTCCTCGGCCAGGCGAAGTGGATGCCACTGGGGCACGACATTGAACATCTGACCGAAGCGCAGGTTGCTCGTCAGGTGAGACAGGTGCAAACCGAACTGGATCAGATTGGGGAGGACTTCGTAGCCCTCGTGCTGGAAATGGTGTTCGGTCAGCCACATCGTGTCGAAGTTCAGCGCGTCGGCGGTCCGCGCCCAGTCGATCAGGTTCTCGTAGCAGGCAATGACCGCATCGTTGCCGTAGCGGCGTTCGGTGGGGCCGACCGACGGGTCGCCGGCGTCTGGCATGGGGACCGTGCAGAAGAAGTTCGAGTCGACTCGCATGCGCAGATCTTACTTCTACAGGCCGGCGACGGACCCGATTCGCGCCCGAGGATCGGCGGCTCCGGCGAGCGTGCCACCGGGCTCGACGATGATCGCGTGGGCGTGTCCGAACCCGCTGTCCCATGGCGCGAGGACGCGAACTTCGTGTCCGCGCTGCTCGAGCCCGTCGACCCATTGTGGAGCGATGTGGCCCTCGACGATGACGTGTGGACCCTCCGCGGCGGTCCAGGTGTCGAACCCGGTCGTCGGACCGTGCAGCAGCCAGCGTCCGGCGCTGATGGCCGCCGCAGGACTCTCACCGTGCAAGAACAGCCGGGCTGCGATCTGCAACAGGATCTGGGGTTGTCCGTCTCCGCCCATCGTTCCGAACACGGCGGCCAGCGAGCCGTCTGCGTTCGTGGCC
>JAYTRT010000346.1:0-1705 GCA_043746045.1 Actinomycetota bacterium
CATCGCTGAGGCCGACCATGTCGATCACCTCGTCGACGCGATCGTCTCCGATGCCTGCCGTCGCTGCCATGGCGAGGAGGTGATTGCGTGCAGAGCGGCCGGGATGAACGCCGCGAGCTTCCAACAGCGCTCCGACTTCGCGCAGCGGGTGGGCGTGTTCGGAGAACGGTCGGCCGTTGACCGTCACCGTCCCCGACGTCGGAGCGTCGAGACCGAGGATCATCCGCATCGTCGTCGACTTACCCGCGCCGTTCGGTCCGAGGAAGCCGGTGACCACCCCGGGTCGCACCGTGAACGTGAGATCGTCGACGGCAACCGTTTCGCCGTAGCACTTCGTCAAGTGGTGAGCCTCGATCACGAATTCCTCCGGTGGTCGCGACGCGTCGGCTTCATGGGGAAACCCTATTCGCGGGTCCCTGAGAAGAACCTGAGACCAGCGAGGCGTCTTCGCTCAGTTCCAGCGCACCGACAAGCGGACTGCGTCGGCGTCTCCAGTACGCGGCGATCGCCATGCCGATGAGCAGGATCGCAGTGGCGACGATGCTGTCGAGCAGCCAGTGATAAGCCGTGAGGGTCACCGCGAGCACCATGATCAGGGCGTGGGCGGCACCGATCCACCGCCAACGACTGCGCGCGACGGACATCGTGCCGATGCCGATGATCATCGCCCAGGCCACGTGGGTCGAGGGCATCGTCGCCAGTTGGCCGACGTCGCTGATTCCGCCGCTGTGATACACCGTCGGGCCGTAGCGCGCTGCCGTGTCGACAAATCCGAGACTGGGGAAGAATCGCGGCGGTGCTATCGGTATCAGCAGGAGGCTCTGGCACACGAGCGATACGAACGCGAGTTGATTGCGCCAGTACGGGAGCGACTCACGATGGCGCACGTACATCCAGACGAGGAACACGCCGAGCGGAACGACATGGAACACGATGTAGTAGGTGTTCAAGAACCGGATCAACCACGTGGCGTGCAGGGCCCATCGCTGCAGTACCTGCTCGTTCGGCAGATGCAGCCACCGTTCGGTGCGCCAGATCCACCGCGCCCGAGCGAATGCCCCTCCGGTGCCCATGAACCTCAGTTCCCCGACCTTGATCCAGGTGGCATAGATCGTGAAGACGATGGCCGATTCCTTGCACAGCGGCGCGACATGCTGCTGCCACGCTCCTCCGCTGCGACGGGCGATCAACCACACGCCGGCGAGGATTGCCGCGACCCAAATCGATATCTGCCAGCTGAGCCACACGATCGACCAGGTTAGGGGGCTGTAGGGCCGTCGGGCCGCGCCGCAGGAACCGAAACTGGGTCACTGCACCGACGGGACGTCGACGTCCCTCACCGTCACCCTTGCCGGTCCGGGCCGATCAGGTCGACTACCATTTCTAGAATGTCGGTGGCCTCCAGAACCGTGTTCGCGCTCGCCGTCGCAGGCACGATGCTCGCCGTCGCCCCCTCGGTTCTGGCAACAGCCGCTGACGGGCCGGTGAAGGTTGCTCCCGTCAGCATCGACGGTCTCGCATCGCCACAACGTGGCACGGTCGTCCAAGTCGAGCCGCTGCCTCCGACCCCGACAACCGTCGCCGGCGATTCGCTCGTGGTCCCGGCAGATTCGGGTTCGGGTCGCCGGGTGGTCTACTCGAAGTCGATCCAGCGGGTCTGGATGATCGACGACAACGAGCTGATCTACAACACCCATCGAGTGTC
>JAYTRT010000347.1:0-1705 GCA_043746045.1 Actinomycetota bacterium
ATCTGCTCGCTGCGGCCATGGAACGGGGAGATGACCCGTGGGCCGTTCAACGGCGGCGGCGTCAACTGGGCGTTCGACTGCGTCGCCCATCCTGTCGTGACGAACAACGCACTCGAGTGCCTCGACTGGGAAGGCACCGTCGTCGTCATCGGTGTGCCCAGCGCAACGGCCGAGTTCCATGGGCTCTATGGCCGGCTGGTCCAGGTCGATCGCGGCATCATCGGCTGTCGTTACGGTGCGATCTCGCCGCACCGCGACATTCCCAAGATCATCGAGCTCTATCGTCGCGGCGAAGTCCTGCTCGACGAATTGGTCTCGCAGACCTTCCCGGTCGAGCAGTTCGAGGATGCCGTGCACGGTCTGGAATCCGGGACCATTGCACGAGGCGTCCTCACGTTCTGACGGTTTCCGACCCGATGGACCCGACGTACACAGTCATCGAGGAACCGGTCACGGGTGATTTCGCCACGGTGCTCGATCTCTTCGACGCAGTTGTGCGTGAGCATGGTGATCACGAGGCAGTTGTCCACGACGGGCAGCGGCTGACGTTCACACAGTGGGCATCTCGCGCCGATTCGCTGGCCGAATGGCTGGTCGACGAACACGGCGTCAGCAAGGGCGACATCGTCGGGATCAGCCTGCCGAGCAGCATCGACTACATGGTGGCGTATCAGGCGATCGTGCGCGCCGGCGCAATCGCGACCGGCATCAACCCTCGCCTCGGGTCGACAGAGGTCGACCACATCAATCGGATCGCTGCCCCCACGTTCACGTTCCGCGGGCCACTTCCGGAGCTGGACGACGGTGACCCGATGCGCCGACGTGTCGAGTTGGTCGAAACCGATCCTCTGGCGATCGTCTGGACCGGCGGCACCACTGGCTTACCCAAGGGCGCTTGGTTCGATCACGCATGCCTGCGTGCGATGTCCCTCGGTGCTGCGCCACTGAGTGCCCCGGGTGATCGTCGGCTCTCGCCCCTGCCGTTTGCCCACGTCGGGGCGATGACCCGCGTCTGGGACGAGCTCGAGCACGTGATCACCACGGTCATCGTGCCGACACCGTGGACTGCCGCCAGCGCCCTGCGGCTGATCGATACCGAACGCATCACGGTCTCTCAGGGCGTGCCGACCCAGTACCGGATGATGTTTGATCATCCCTCGTTCGATTCGATCGACGTCTCATCGCTCCGAGTCGCCGGGATCGGCGCAGCTCGAGTGCCGCCCGAGCTCGTCGCCGAGATGCGCGCGAAGCTCGGCTGCGATGTCGTGGTCCGCTACGCCAGTACCGAATCGTGTCTTGCCACGGGCACCCGTCTCGACGACACGGTCGACGTCATCTGCACAACCGTCGGCCGGCCGAACGGTGATGTGGAACTGCGTCTCGTCGACGACCATGGCATTGGTGTCACGGACCTCGGTGCTGAGCATGTCGGTACCGTCTGCCTGCGCAGCCGCGCACGGATGCGCGGGTACTGGAACGATCCCCAGCGCACGGCCGACGCGATCGACGACGACGGGTGGCTGCACACCGGCGACCTCGGCTGGCTCGGCGACGACGGCAACCTGCGTCTCGTCGGGCGCAGCACGGAGATGTACATCCGAGGCGGCAACAACGTGTATCCGATCGAGGTCGAGAACTGCCTCGGCGCGTTCGAGGACATCGCTGCCACGGCATTGGTCGGCGTACCGGTGGAGCACCGACTCGG
>JAYTRT010000348.1:0-5570 GCA_043746045.1 Actinomycetota bacterium
CGACAGCCCGAAACCGATTCCGTACATCGCGAATGTGGGGAACAGGGTCCAGAACTCGAGCGTCGAGGAGATCACCAGGGCCAGGTAGGCGAACCCGCAGATGGTCAACAGCACGCCGATGCGTACGATCACCACGAGCGAGAATCGCCGCGCGAGCCGGCTGCCGGCTTGGGCGCCGACGAGGAAGAACAACCCCGAGGGGAGTTGCCACAATCCGTTCGTCTGCGCGCTCAGGTGGCGGCCTTCTTGGAGGAACACCGGCAGGACGAAGGCCAGACCCAGCTGACCGAGTGACAACACACCAACGGTGAGGAGGCCGTAGCGGAAGCCGCGGTTGTTCAGCTGGCCGAACTCGAACAATGGTGAGGCGTTTTCGCGTTCCTTGGCGCGAGAGCTTCGGTAGAAGGCGGTCAGGACGATGATCGCGAGGAAGAACGCGGTGATCACCAACGAAACGGGTCGTGATGCCGGCCACACATCGTGACCGGCGATCGTCATGCCGCGGGTCGGGGTGATCCAACCGTAGGTCTCGCCTTCGCTGAGGCCGAAGACCAGGAGCGCCATACCGAGCGCGATGAGGATCGCTCCACCGATGTCCAGTCGTTCTCGACCGTGGCCGGACTGAAGCTTCGGCATGAACAGCGCAGCGCCGATGATCGCGAACGGAACGATGATGACGTTGATCCCGAACGACCAGCGCCACGTGTAGTTCGACGTCAGGAAGCCGCCGACCACGGGTCCGAGCGCAGCGCTGGCGCCGCCGACCGCACCCCACAGCCCGAATGCGACGGCTCGCTCGTGCCCGACGAACGACTTCGACAGAATGGCCAGGCTGCTCGGCATCATCAATGCCGCGCCGACACCTTCGATGATGGCTTCGCCGATGACAAGTTGCGGAACTGATTGCGAGAGCGCGGCGATCAACGAACCAGTACCGAACAGACACGCACCGATCACGAAGATCCGGCGGTGGCCGAACAGATCGCCGAGTCGCCCGCCGATGATCAGCAGCGAAGCGAAGGTCAACGCGTAGCCGGTGATGACCCACTGCAGGCTCGGCAAGGTTGTGTGGAAGTCACGCAGGATGGTCGGGATCGCCACGTTGAGGACCGTGGTGTCGAGGCTGATGATGACGACTGTCGCTGTCGCGATTCCGAGCGTGATCCACCGCCTGGGGTCCTTGCCCTCGGCGAATTCGGGCTCGGCGGAACGCTCGTCGAGGGAGGTCACTGGACCTCCGCCCAGCCGAAGGACCCGGCTCGGTCGAACGACGACAGAGAGGATGTCGGTCGGGCCTCGATAGACGACGAACCTAACATCGGAATCTGTCGTCATGCAGGTTGGTTCCTGCGACGTGCCCTTCGTCAGTGGGCGAGATGAATCGGCAGATGCTTGAGACCGTTGTTGAGGTTCGACCGGATTCTGCGCGACGGGCCGGTCTGCTCGATCGTGCCGAACGTCTTGAGCAGTTCGTCGAGGAAGACTCGGCCCTCGAGCCGGGCCAGGTGCACGCCGAGACAGAAGTGCTGGGCATAGCCGAACGACAAATGGTTGTTCGGCGAGCGGAAGATGTCGAAGTCCTGCGCCGTGTCACCGAAGACGTCCTCGTCGCGGTTGGCCGAGGTGTACATCATCGCCACCTTGTCTCCCGTCTTGATGTTCACGCCGTTCAGTTCGGTATCGCTCAGTGCCGTGCGCCGGAAATAGTGGAGCGGATTGGCCCAGCGCAGGATCTCTTCGACGGCGCCCGGGATCAGGCTGTGATCGTCGCGAACGGCACGGAGCTGGTCCGGGTGGTCGAGCAATGCAGCGAGGCCGGACGAGAGCATCGTCTTGGTGGTGTCATTGCCGGCCGTGACGAGTTGTACGAAGAAACTGCCGAACTCGAGATCGTTCATCGGACCGTCACCGAAATTGCCGGCAAGGATCAACGAGGCGAGGTCCTCGCGTGGCTCTTCCTGGCGTCGGCGTGCTGCGAACTGGATCGCGTAGATCGCCATTTCGGTCAGACCCGAGCCGCCGTTGCGGTATCCGTCGCCGGCCAGCTCGGGATCCTGGGCGCTCGTACTCTGTTCGGCCCAGTCGCGGATCTGATTCCAGTCCTCCTCGGGGATTCCGACCAGTTCGCCGACGACCTGACTCGGCAGCGAACCGGAGATGTCGTGGACGAACTCCACATCCCCGTCGCCGGACACGCCATCGAAGATGATCCGACACAGTGCGCGGATCCGGTCTTCCATCTGACCGATGACCTTGGCCTGGAAACTGGCTGCCAGGGGCTTGCGGTGTGCGGTATGGCGGGGCGGGTCCATCATCAACAACATGTTCCGGCTCTGAGCCAACTGCTCGGGCGCCATGTTCTCGAGGACCACGCCCTGATCCTCGGCCGAGAACAGATCTGGTCGGCGGGCGACGTGGGTGACATCGGCATGCTTCATCACGGCCCAGTAGCCGGGCTGATCCGGCATGTCCTGCCAGTGAACGGGGTCGGTCCGGCGCAGGTCGCTGAAGATCTCGTGAATCGGTCCGGCGACGTAGAGATCGGGGTCGTAGATGTCGTAGGTGACGTTCATGGTTCAAGCCCTCCGGCGGATCAGATCTGCCGCAGATTACATCTCGGTATCCGTCCCGACGTCAGGGGAGTCGGTCGCCAGGTAGGTCTCGACAGCGAACGCCTGCCGATGCCCGGCGACGTCGTGGACTCGGACCATCGCTGTGCCGTGACGAGCTGCAAAGAGATGTGCGGCGATGCTGGCGATGTCGCGGTCGGCGGTGGGCGACAGCGACGCCATCTGTTGGATCGACCTCTTGCGCGAGGCTCCGATGAGCGTCGGATACCGGTCCGTGAGGGGGAGGGCTCGGAGCAGGGCCACGTTGTGGGTAAGCGTCTTGCCGAACCCGATTCCGGGGTCCACCATCACGCTCGACACGCCCTGCGCCAGTGCCGTGTCGGCCTGCTCGAGCAGCCAGTCGACGACCTCGCCGACCACGTCGGCGTACTGCGGGTTCTGCTGCATGTCGGCCGGGTCGCCGCGCATGTGCATGATGATCGCCGGCACACCCGCTCGGGCGCAGACCTCGACCATCGCCGGCAGCCGAAGGCCACCGACGTCGTTGACGATGTGTGCCCCGGCGGCGATCGCTGCTGCAGCAACGGGTGGCTTTCTCGTATCGACGCTGATCAGTACTTCACCGTCTGCAGCGATCCGTTCGATCACGGGGATCGTCCGGTGCAGTTCCTCGTCCAGGCAGACCTCGTCAGCCCCTGGCCGAGTCGACTCGCCACCGATGTCGACCACGAAGGCACCGTCCGCAACCAGTTGCCTGGCGTGCGCAATGGCCGCCGCCTCGGTGAGGTACAGACCACCGTCGCTGAACGAGTCGGGGGTGGTGTTGACGACCCCCATCAGTGCGCAGCCGGTCCACTCGATCGATGAGCTGTCGTCAGCATCCCGTACGCCGCGCACGGACGACGCGATGCGCCGACGGGACAGCAACTGCCACGTCTTGGGCACCTGACGCGTCTGCGTTCGGGACGGGTCGTGTTCAGGGTGGTCGACGAACATTCGGACCATGTCTACACCTCAAGATTTCGTTCAGGTTCCGCGGTTTCGTGCCGATAGCAGAGAGTGGTGGATCCAGGGGCTTCTGACGATCGTCACTTCGCGGGAACGGTGACCCGGATGGTCATCGAGCATTGTCGCGATCACGTGGCAGGCGTATCGGTGGAGCAGCTGCTCCTCCTGGCCAACGAGCACCGCAGCCTGAATGTGCTCATGGACGATGCCTCATGGAGTTCATACGGCCAGGTTCGCGCCCTGCTCGAGGCTGCTGCACAGTTGCTCGGCGGCGCGGAGAAGTTGGCCGACATCGGTGAGCACGCCGCGATCGCGGCCGGCTCGATGCCCGACAGCACTGGAGCGATGCAAGACCTCGGTTCACCCGACGCAATATTCACTCAGATCGGCGCCGGTCACAACGGAATCACACCCCTGCTGGAAACCGAAACGGAACAGTGCGGCGCCGGCGATTGGATCATCCGCAGCCGGTTCCCGGTCGGCTACGAGGCCTTCCCGGAGTTGTGTTGGTTCAACGTCGGCATCGACCGACTGATCCCCGCGCTTTTCGGTTTCGCCGACATCGAAACGGTCGAGGAGACATGCTTGCGTCGGGGTGACGAGTGGTGCACCGTGAGAGTCACGTACAACGACACGGACAGCATCGGGCGCTCGATGTCGTTCCTCGAATCGCGATTGCAGGTGAGCAACTCGCGGCTGGAGGCGTTTCAACGGACGGTCGCCGAACTCGTCTCGGCCGATGATCTCGACACCGTGCTGAATCGCGTGATCGAATCGGCCGCACATGCGGCGCGTGCGTCAGCCTTCGTGCTGGCCCTGGATCCGCTGCCGTGGTCAGCACGGAGCGTGTATTTCCAGGGCCTCGAGAGCGCAGATGCGCACGACGTGGCCAGACGGGTGCTGGCGACGGCGGAGGGCAGTGGCGTCGACGGCGGGATCGCAGTCGACATCGTCTCGACGCGACGTCACTACGGCAAGTTGATCGCCCTCGACCGATCCGAATCGATCATGGCGCACGAGCACGGTCTGCTCGAAGCGTATGCCCGGCTCGTCGCGACTGCATTGGACTCGGCCACGGCGTTGGAGGAATCTCGACGCCAGGCTCGCACTGCGCACGCACTGCTGAACCTCTCGACGGCGCTCGCTGAAATCGCAACGGTCGAGGAGATGGCCGTCAAGCTGGCCCAGGCGATACCGCTCGTGATCGATTGCGACAGGGCGCTCGTCCTCCTCGTCGATGCCGATGCCGGGTTTGCGCGGATCGCCGGATCACAGGGCTTCGATTCTCGCCAGGTGATCATCGGGACCGGACTGCCGCTCGTTGCGGAGGGTTGGATCGGTGAACTGCGGTTCCACGAGTTGGACCACACGTTCGGGGGGCAACGCTCGTTCATGCAGCGATGCGGCATCCGGTCGATGGTCAGTCTGCCGATGATGGTCGACGGTACTGCGGTCGGGATCCTGCTCGCTGGAGTCACCAGCCGACCGGAGCGTCTCGAACTCAACGCCGAGCTGGAACAGCGTCTGCGCGGGCTCGCGGCGCAGGCGTCCACTGCACTGCGCAACGCGGCACTCGTCGAACAGATCAGGCATCAGGCGATGCACGACAGCTTGACCGGTCTTCCGAACAGGAATCTGCTGATGGATCGCGCGGAGCAGATGCTCGCCAGGTCACGGCGCGATTCCACTGCGTCGGCAGCGCTGTACGTCGACATCGACGGGTTCAAGAACGTCAACGACATGTTCGGGCACGCAGCAGGTGACCAGTTGTTGTGCGCGGTCGCCGTTCGATTGATGGAGTCGATGAAACCCGGGGACACGCTCGGCCGGCTCGGCGGTGACGAGTTCATTCTCCTCGCCGAGGGGGAATCCATCAGCGACGGAGCTGACCAACTCGCCGAGCGGCTGCTCGTTGCGCTCCGTGAACCGTTCCATCTGGCGGCTGTGCCGAGTCATCCGATCGAGTTGACCGCGAGTATCGGTATCGCCGAG
>JAYTRT010000349.1:0-1703 GCA_043746045.1 Actinomycetota bacterium
CCTCGATGTCGTTGAGGTTCTTCAGTCCCAGTTCTTCGAGAATGGCCAGTTCCTCCGGAAAGCGGGCCTGTCCGTTGGCCACACCGTGGGTCAGGCTGCTCTCCATGAATCCACCGTTGCGGCCGCTGGCTGCCGAACCGACCTCGTGGGCATCGATGAGGATCACGTCGCGGGAGGGATCGCGTTCCTTGGCGATGATCGCGGTCCACAGCCCGGTGTAGCCACCGCCGACGATGCACAGATCGCAACTGACGGTACGCACGAGGGTGACATTGGAGTCCGGCTCGTCGACGTCCTCGTACCAGTACGGATACGGATCGGCGTCGGCGATCGCATCGAGGTGGAATTCGTCGATCGATTCGTCGTCCATGTCGCGTCCAGATCTGCTGAGACCAACGAGCCTAGTTGGCAAGCGGCTACCGTCGCCGGAATGGATGACGGTAGCGATCACGTGCAGCAGTTCGGAATGGATCTGGGCATCGCCGGCCGGCGCGCGGCTGTAGCCGGGGCATCCGGTGGGTTGGGGCTGGCAACAGCGATGGCGCTCGCCGCAGCCGGGGTGCACGTCGCGATCTGCGGTCGTGACCACGCCCGGATCAACGCCGCGGCAGAGCGGGTCGGTCACGGGTGCGTCCCGCTGGTGTGCGACGTCGCGTCGGCCGAGGGCGGTCAACGGTTCGTCGACGAGGCTGTCACTGCGCTGGGCGGGGTGGACATCCTGATCGCCAATTCCGGTGGGCCGCCACCGGGCACGTTCGCCTCGACGCCCATCGATCTGTATCAGACCGGCCTGGACATGAACTTGCTCAGCGTGGTCGGGATGTGCAAATCAGCGGTTCCGGCGATGCAGTCGCGGCACTGGGGTCGCGTGATCGCGATCACCTCGGTCGCGGTCCGCCAGCCGATGGCCTCCTTGATCCTCTCGAACACGGCGCGTGCCGGCGTGACGGGCTTCCTGAAGACCGTGGCCCGCGAAGTCGCGGTCGACGGCGTGACGGTGAACACCGTTCAGCCGGGGATCCACGCAACCGACAGGATGACCCAGTTGTACGGCGGCACGCCCGACGGTGCGTCGCTCGGCATTCCCGCCGGAGTCGTCGGTCGACCCGACGACTTCGGCCACGTGGTGGCGTTCCTGTGCAGCGAACACGCAAAATTCGTGACCGGAGCACAGTTGCAGATCGACGGCGGCGCATATGGTGGTCTTCTGTGATCACCCATGTCGTCTGTTTCCGCTGGAAGCCCGAAACCACGTCGGACCAGATCGATGTGATCAGAGCCGGGCTGTCGACGATGCCGAACCTGGTGCCGATGATCCGCACCTACCGTTACGGATCGGACGTCGAAGCGAGCGAGACCAACATGGACTTCGCGATCGTCGCGACCTTCGATTCGATGGACGAGTGGCGCGCCTACGACGAGCACCCCGAGCACGTTCGGTTGCGCAGCGAGGTCATTCGGCCGTGGATTGAGGAGCGAGCAGTGGTTCAGTTCGAGAGCTGATCGGCTCGTCCGGCGCCGCGACGTGTGGTGCTGCGATGTGCTGCCCTTCGATGAGTGGTGCTGCGATGTGCAGCACCGTGACGTCGAGCTCATCGAACGCAGCAACAGCGGTCGCGACTGTGTGAATCCGTTCGCGCCGCATCATCACCAGACTCAGCCCAATTTCCGGCGATGCCGCCGGGGTCACCCGCAGGGCCGCC
>JAYTRT010000350.1:0-5564 GCA_043746045.1 Actinomycetota bacterium
CAGCACCTCGGCGCCGGGCTCGGCGGCCAACTGCGGACCAACGGCACGGAATGCGTCCGGGATGTTGTCGCTGGCACTGGCGACGGCGACGGGATCAACGCCTCCGGGCAGTCGGACGAGCATGGCGTCGGCATGTGGGACGAGAGCCAGATCGGCGAGCAGGCCACCCCAACCGAGACCGCCCATCGTGCCCAGGCCGAAGGTGGACAACGGCGGATGCCCGGCGCAGTTCCCGGTGCGACCGCGGCGGCACGGAACACACGCGCCGCACGACATCTGGAACGGCACGACGACCCGGTCGCCAACGGCAACCGACCGAACATCGTCGCCGATCGAGACGACCTCGGCCACACCCTCGTGGCCGAAGGGATACGGTCCGGCGAGCGGAAATCGACCCTGGAGCACGCCGACGTCGAGATCGCACGTGGCGACCGCAAGCGGACGAACGACAGCTCCCTGACCAACCGCAACCGGCTCGGGAGCGTCGTCCCAATGGAGCGCACCCGGACCATCCAGGATCAGCCGCTGCATCAGCTCACGGCCGCCTGCGCGGCGGAGCACAGCCCGATGAATTCGGCGGACTCCGCTGCCGTCAGCACGGCGTAGTCCCGCTCGGTCGCGATGTTGGTCAATCGCTCGGCTTCGGTCCACGAGGCGACGACAGCGGGCGACACGTCGGCGCCGTCCCATCCGAAGATACCCAACATCTGTGGCGTGCGGTGGCGAACCGCATCGGCTGGATCGACGCCCATCGCGACAATGGATGCGCCGTGGCGGGCCATCCGCAGTTCGCGCAATTGGTTCATCCGATGGAGGGCGACCCGACGCTCGCCTGTCGGCAGATCGAGGTTTCGCCACGCTGCGAACAGTGGTGCGGCAGCGACGGTGGCCGAATCAGCCACCTTGCCGGCCAGTTCGGAGAGCCTCGCCCAGTCGACGGCTTGGTCGAGATGGGTCTCGGCCCACACTCCCATGCATTCGGCGAATTCCTCGGCGGCCGCGGCTCGGGCCATTACTGTGCGCGATCCATCCCATGCTGCTTTGACCTGCGTGGGCGAAAAGAACACGAACGCGCTGACGACGACATCTCCGCAGACATCGCCCAAGACACCGCCGCGACCGGCGAAGTAGAAATCGATGCCGGAGAATCCGAGTGCGGCGCCGCGTTTGTAGGTGGCGCCATCGAGCATGAAGCCGGAACTCAACCCGCTCACCGCGCCTGCAGTCGCCTGGGCCGTCGTCTGGGCCGCCGTTTGAGCTGTCGTTTGAGCTGTCGTTTGAGCTGTCGTCTGTTCGTTCATCCAAACCCTCCATGTGCTGCTCGCTAGATCGTTCTTTCTAGTCGGCATCGACGTCAGGATTCGAGTCGAACGCACACGCCCGTGGTCCGCGCCGGCACGGCACGGTGTTCACGGACCCCGTCCATGTATTCTGACGCCGTGTCAGAAACCACCAAATCAGCCTCGACGCTGACCCGTGTTCCCATCATCGAAGGGTGGTTCACCGACGACGTCGATGCGCCGACCCTGATCGGCTCGAAGTGCCCGGTGTGCGGAACGTATGTCTTTCCGCCACGCAACGGCGATTGCCCGAGTCCGTTCTGTGAGTCGACCAGGCTGGATCCGACACCGATTTCGCGCACTGGCCGGATCTGGAGCTACACCGAGAACCGGTACACACCTCCCCCGCCCTACGTTCCGACGGACCCGTTCGAGCCCTACGCGCTCGCAGCGGTCGAGTTGGAGGCCGAGGGTCTGGTCGTTCTCGGCAAGGTCGCCACCGGCGTCCTGGCCGCCGACCTGAAGGTCGGGATGATGATGCAGCTCGAACTGGATGTGTCGCATCGAGACACCGAGCACGAGTACATGGTCTATGTATGGGCGCCGGTGAAGGGATGACCGCCTCGACCACGTCCGACGGTAAGGACATTGCAATTCTCGGGGTCGGCATGCACCCGTGGGGCAAATGGGGTCGCGACTTCACCGAGTACGGAATGGTCGCCGCCCGGGCCGCCCTGGCCGACGCAGGCATCCAGTGGAAAGACGTGCAGTACGTTGCCGGCGCCGACACCATCCGCAACGGCTATCCCGGCTTCATCGCCGGCGCGACATTCGCTCAGAAGCTCGGTTGGAGTGGTGTGCGGATCAGCAGCAGCTATGCCGCGTGTGCCTCTGGCGCCCAGGCCCTCGATTCGGCTCGCGCTCAGATCCTGGCCGGTTTCTGCGAGGTTGCACTCGTGATCGGCGCAGACACGACACCGAAGGGTTTCTTCGCTCCTGTCGGTGGCGGAGATCGCCGTGCCGATCCGGACTGGCAGCGCTTCCACGTGCTCGGTGCCACGAACCCGGTCTACTTCGCACTCTTCGCCCGGCGCCGGATGGACATGTACGGGGCCACGTCCGAGGACTTCGCACAGGTCAAGGTCAAGAACAGCAAGCATGGTCTGAACAACCCGAACGCGCGGTTCAAGAAGGAGAGCACCGTTGCCGACGTGCTGAACAGCCCGGTCGTCAGCGACCCGTTGCGACTGCTGGACATCTGCGCGACCAGCGATGGCGCCGCAGCGATGATCGTCTGCAGCATGGACTTCGCGCGCAAGCATCTCGGCAACACCGATGGTCTGTGCCGGGTCAAGGCGGTCGGCACTGTCACGCCGGTGTATCCGCAGAGCATCCTCGAACTGCCGGACATCGCCAGCGACTCCACCGCTGTCATCCCGGCACCCGCCCGGAAGTACAAGGACTCCATTGCCTGGAGCGCATACGAGCAGGCCGGCATCGGGCCCGAAGACCTCAGCCTGGCCGAGGTCTACGACCTCTCCACGGCGCTCGAACTCGACTGGTACGAACACATCGGTCTGTGCGCCGAGGGCGAGGCGGAGGGACTCCTGCGCTCGGGTGCCACCACGATCGGCGGCAAGATCCCGGTCAACCCGAGCGGAGGTCTCGCCTGCTTCGGAGAGGCCATTCCGGCGCAGGCGATCTCGCAGGTCTGCGAACTCGTCTGGCAACTACGCGGTCAAGCGGGCGACCGCCAGGTCGAGGGCGCCACGGTCGGCATCACCGCCAATCAGGGCCTGTTCGGCCACGGCAGCTCAGTGATCGTGGCCCGCTGACATGACCGCCGAACTGACCAAGGACTCGATCGACATCGGCATCATCGTCACCGATATCGAGAAGTCGATCGCGTTCTACCACGACGTCCTCGGATTCGACCAGGCCGGCGAGTTGGCGGTGCCCGGAGGCACGATGTACCGGCTGATGTGCGGCACCAGCGCGATCAAGCTGATCCTGCCCGGTCACACGCCGCCGGCTGTCGCACCTCCGGGCGGTATCCAGGGTGCGACCGGCTACCGGTATTTCACGATTTCGGTGTCGAACATCGAGGATCTCATCGCCGAATGCATCGCTGCCGGCCATACCGTTCCGGTACCGGTCACCATCCTTCGCCCCGGCATCGCGATCGCGATCGTCGAGGACCCGGACGGCAACTGGGTCGAGTTCGTGCAGATGGGCTGATCGACGTTCACCGTGACGGACTGGCATACTCCGGATATGGCTGAAGTTCGCAAATCCAGGTCGTTTCTGGCGACAGTGATCGGTTATGTGCTGCTCGCCGTCATCGTCTGGTTCCTGTTCGGATGGCTGGTCGGCACGATCCTGTGGGTGCTGCGCACGGTCCTGATCATCGTCGTTGTTCTCGGGTTGTTCACCCTGTACCTCAAACTCAAGACTCCGAAGGACTGACGATCCCACCAACTGGTTCTGCAGCGACTCCGACGTCCAGGTCGGCCAGGCCATCGGCAATTCCGAACATTGTCGGAACCACATAAGCCAGGACGAGGCCGATCGCAGCCAGTGCGATCGGCACGACCCAGCCGACCTGAGGGTGCCAGGCGGCGTGACCGAAGAAGTTCAACGGGCCGAGAACGCCGACCGCCTCACGTCGAGCAACGTACAACACACTCAGCCCCGCCGCTCCTCCGGCCACCAGCACGCAGATCCGCAGTCGTCGCGACGCCGCTGCGTCCGTCACGGGTTTGGTTGCTTCGCCCCTGTTCGGAAGTGCCGCGACCAACGTCCACAGCTGGAACAGCGGCAGGACGTGACGACCCTGCACGCTTCCACCGACCCGGTCGAAGACGGTGTAGTCGGCGATGAAGCCGAACAGGAGCGTGGTTCCGATCACGAATCCGAGCCGCCACGCCGAACGAGTGTCGCGCTTCGGGAACACACCGACGAGGATCATGCTGATCGCCGCCCACGCAGCGAGGAGCGCCATGAACGGCAGCTCGGTGTCCAGCCACTCGAACAGCCCGATGACCATCCGCCACAGGTTTGGCAACGTCTCGAGCATGTATCGACCGACCGTGTGCATGATGCCGCGATCGGGACCGAGGTAGACCTCCGGGGACGTGACGGACCACGCCAGGTTGGCACCGACGGCGACCACGACCACGACCCCCAACAGAACAGAATATGTGTGAGGAAACGCTCGGATCCGGCTCAGCGTGCGGCGCGCTCCGATGGTCATCAACACCAGTGCGGCGATCACGGCACCGATCACGACGCTCAACGGCCTGCACAGCAACAGCGACGCGCTGGCGACGAGCAGGAGGACCCGGCTCGATCGAGAGGACGATCTCTCGTCCCACAACACGTCGATCGCTGCCACGAGGGCAGCGAATGCCGCTGCGGTCTCGATGCCGGACGTCCCGAGTGTGCCCTGCGTGTAGAGCACCATCGGCGTGAGTCCGACGAGCGCGGCGAGGAGCACCGTCGTTCCGAACCGACGGGAGACGACGGCCAGGGCAATCGTCATCACGATCGAACTCCACATCACGATCACGATCCGCATCGCCAGCAACGACGTGTTCGGGTCGTGCACGATCAGCGATGGCAGGCCGATGATCACGTACAGGAATGGCTGGAAGGTCCCGAAGTTGCTCGTCGCCGCATCTTGCAGATATGCCTTCGCGCCAGGATCGATGCAGTTCGCTGGGTGCTCGGGCAGCGAGGCGTTGCAGGCCCAGGTCGGGTTGACCGCGTCCGAACCCATGTCGTACACGGCACCGAGACTGTGGTTGAGTCGCTGCATGTCCGACGGGCCAGCCGCAAGCGGGACGTGCGCGGTGTCACCGAAGTCGAGATGCGCAGATCCGTATGCCTTGATGAAGTGGTCGCTCTCGTCCGGCCCGGAACCCATCGGCACGATCAACGCGAACGCGAGGCGAACCACCAACAGCCCGACACCGACGACGAGACCGAGCCGTGCTCCGGTCCTCCAGCGCTCGGCAATGGCTGTCATGTCAGCAGTCACCTTCTGTCGTCGGACGCCGAACGATAGTGGAGGGCTGACAGCGACTGCCGGTTCGTGTCGCTGCGCTGGTCAACCAGTCGCGGTCGGAACGATGGGAGTCGGTTGGCGATACGTCCATCCCTGGAACGGTGCACCGTCGTGGCGTTCCATGCTCTGCACGTCGAACCATATCGGCAGCAGGTGCTTGACGTAGAACGCATGCACGGTCATCGACGCCGTGGGATCGTCCCTGTACTGCTTGACCT
>JAYTRT010000351.1:0-1701 GCA_043746045.1 Actinomycetota bacterium
CTGCAGCGCATCGACAACCTCGTAGGTCTCCTCGAGCAGATGGGGGATCAGCGACCGGTGCGTCTGCTCGATGTCCCACGGACACTGCTCGCGCAACAGCCGGGTCAATGCATGGAACCGGGCGTAGTGCTCGGCCACACCGACACCGAGGTGGGGGATGTAGACGCTGGTGAGGTGGTCGGCTTCGACCGTCGTGTCCAGCTGCGACCATGTCGTGCGCGTGATCAGTTGATCGGGCGTGCCGAGCCGCTGCAGGATGACCACTTCGAGGTGGTCGTTCGACGCGTCGCTCGCATCGTCGATCGCGAGCTTGATGTCGCTGAGAACCCAGTTGGCGTGGCAGTGGGCGACGAGCAGGGGACCGTTGTGGCCGGCTGCTGCAGTGGCGAACTCGTGACCGTCGATGAGCCGTACGCCGGCCTCGACCGGATCGATGCCGAGCGCCGCGTAGGCCAGATCGAGGAACGACATCGCCGGCAGGATCTGGCAGATGATCCGTGGGTCATCGCGCAGGTGACGCACGCTGCGCTCGAGGATCAGCGGTGAACCGGGGACCGCGTACAACACCTGGCCGTGCTCGGTTGCCGCCGCGACCAACGCCTCGGCAAGCTGTTCGTACACGGACTCGAATGTGTCGGCCGATTCGTAGAGATGATCGAACGTGACGGCATCGGGCACCAGCGATGCCGATGGGTGCTGGGCGGTTCGCAGGAACCGATGGGCGGTCGCGGTGATGGCCTGACGCGTCTGATCGGTGACGAACTCGGGTCCACCCGGTCCGAGACCGACGATGATCACACGCGGTCGCGCGACGGTCATCGCCCCGGTCATCGCGACGGTCATGGCGTGCCGCCGATCACTTGGTGGCGACAACCGTCAGGGTCGTTGGATCCCACGTTCCGTACCGACTGTCGACCGAAGCCGAGCTGGTGCCGATCAACTTCTTCTCCGCGCCGGGGGCGAGCGCCTGACGGACGATGGGTCCGGCGGCGGCGGCGACCTCGGAGTACGGCCGTTCGAGGAAGATGAAGTACTGCGACGAACCGTCGCTGCCGGTCAGGGTCACAGGTTGCGATGGGGTGTTCAGGGGGAGCAGTGACAAGCTCTGCGCGACCGAGTTGTTCAGCGTGCTGGCCGAACTGCATTCGCTCTTGGTCTGGCTGTTGGCGTAGATGCCGCCCTTGCCGACCGTCGAATCGGTGTTGTTCGCGTCGGCCATACTGGCGAAGTCGGCTCCACCGATCAGCTGCTTGTACACGCCCGTCGCAGCAGTCGCATCGGTGAAGGCGATGTACCGCAGGCACAGCGTGTTCGAGGTGGCCAGGCCGGCCTCGTACGCAGCCTGCACCTGTGCGTCGGTGATGTACGAGGGTGACGCAACCGTGTTGATCGCGGCCCGTTCGTCGACGAAGAACTTCTGTGTCGCCGCGCTGAACGTCGGCCACGACGCTGCGGCGAGCGCTGTCATGTCGGCCGTGGCCTTGGTGATGGCCGCCGCATCGACCGGCGAACCAGCCTTGGCCAAGGCCGCCGTGAGCAGATGTGACGCGACCCACCTGGTGAGGATGCCCCGGCCGTCCGATCCGGCGATGTCGGGCAGGGTCGTCGTCGTCGGATCGCCGGCCACTGTGCTGCTGGTCGCCGATGCAGCCGCTGACGACTTGGTCAGGTCGGCGATGATCCCTTGGAAGTCCTCGATCG
>JAYTRT010000352.1:0-1699 GCA_043746045.1 Actinomycetota bacterium
TGATGACGACATCAGAGGCCTGCACGGCGGCGTCGGTGAGCTTCTTGGGTGTGGCGCCGTTGGCGTGGACGTCGATGCCGAGTTCGTGCATGGCGTCGACGACGGCCGGGTTGATGGTGTCGGCGGGTGCGGTTCCGGCGGAGCGGACGATGATTTGGTCGCCGGCGAGGTGGGCGAGAAGCGCTGCGGCCATCTGTGAGCGGCCGGCGTTGTGGACGCAGACGAAGAGGACTTCAGGGACGTGGGTGTCAGGCATCGGGGATCTCCTGGACGGGTTGCGGGTAGATGAATCGGATGAGGGCGTAGGCGAGCAGTGCGCCGACGAGTTGCATCGCGATGAACATCGGCGCGGATGAGGGTTTGATTCCGGCGAAGCTGTCGGACAGCATGCGGGCGATGGTGACGGCGGGGTTGGCGAAGCTGGTCGAGGATGTGAACCAGTAGGCGCCGCCGATCCAGGCTCCGACGGCGAAGGGGACGACGGATGCGCGCCCGGTGCGGACGCAGCCGTGGATGACGAGCAGGAGCCCGATCGTGGCGACGGCCTCGGACAGCCAGAGTGCTGCGGAGGATCGGGCGTGGGTGGAGATGTTGATCGGGTCGAGCTCGAACATCACGTTTGCGATCACGGATCCGATGCAGCCGCCGACCGTTTGAGCGATGGCGTAGAGGATCGCGTCCCGGGTTGAGATGGTGCCGAACAGCCGGTCGACGAGCGTGACGACCGGGTTGAAGTGCGCGCCGGACACGGAGCCGAACATGAGGATCAGACCGACGAGCGCACCGGCGGTGGCGAAGGCGTTCTCGAAGAGTTGAATGCCGACATCGGTAGGTGACAGGCGTGAGGCCATGATCCCCGACCCGATGACAGCGATGATCAAAAGGCAGGTGCCGACAGCTTCGGCGACGAGGCGGCGGGCCAGCGCGAGATGCAGTTCGCCGGTCCCGATTTCGGGGAGATCTGCAAGTTCGGTCACGATGCCACCTGTCCGGCAAACGCGGTGATCCGTTGATCGAGTTCGTGAAGGGCGCCGTCGAACGCGGCCTTGGTGTTGACAACGACCGGGTCGGGGATCGACCAGTGCAACCATGACACTGGCGGTTCGAGTTCTTCATGTGCCCGGTCGCAGACGGTGATGACGAGATGCGGCATCGCAGTGATCTGATCGAGATGGCGAGGGCTGGTGTCGACGAGGGCGAGGTGCGCTGTGCGCGCGGCCTGCACAGCTCCGGGATGGATCCGCTCGGCCGGGTGCGTGCCAGCGGACAGTGCGGGTTGACCGGTTCGCTGCACCCACAATGCGGCGGCGAGCTGGGATCGAGCCGAGTTGTGGGTGCAGACGAACAACGCTGACGTCGCGATGGTCAGATGAGCCGGTGCGAATGGCCCGAACGCCTCCGCTTCGAGGCGGACGTAGCGTCGGCGACCGTCCCCTGAGGATCGGTGACGTGTGATCAAGCCAACGCGTTCGAGCACGTCGAGGTGGTGGGCGAGCAGGTTCGACGGCAAGTCGACGATCGTCTGCAGCTCGATCGGTGCCCGGTCGGACCGTGACAGCTCGTCAACGATCGCGAGTCGGATCGGGTCACCGAGAGCGGCGAATCGCTCGGCTCGCACTACGACATGTTCATCCATGCCCTCATCATGCCGACTCAATTATTATTGAGTCAAGAATAGTTGAGTGAATGGCAGATGAAT
>JAYTRT010000353.1:0-5546 GCA_043746045.1 Actinomycetota bacterium
ACGTGAGTTCCGGCCGACGAAGTGCCAGAATGTCGCCGCCATGACCTACGTGTCCGACAGCACCGATCTGGACCCGGATCAACCCGAATCCGGCCCCACCACGACGCCTGACGTCCTCTTCGACCCCGAGCGCACGTCCGGAGTGTTGTCGCCCGACGACGCGGATCCCACCCATGCCGCCACTGGGTCCGGTTCCGTCGTCGAAGAGTCCGAGCAGTTCGACCGACCACGCGCAGGACTCCTTGCCAAGGCTGCGCGTCGGGTCATCCGCCGCCCGCTCGACTGGATCGATGCACCGTGGACCGCGCAGCGCCTGATCCGCACGATCACCGCGTTCCTCTTCCTCGGCGTGGCGTTGATCATCACTGTCAACGTCGTCCACTGGGACCTGATCACCACGAACAACACGCCGACCGGCGGCGACATGGGCGCACACGTCATGGCGCCCGCCTACCTTCGCGATCACCTGCTCAACAACTTCCAGCTCAGCGGATGGAATCCCTACTGGTACGACGGCTTCCCGCTCTACCGGTTCTACATGGTCATCCCGGCGCTGGCGATCGTCTTCCTGAACATCTTCATGCCGTACGGCATCGCGTTCAAGATCATCGTGGTGTCCGGCATCATGACGTTGCCGATCTGCTGCTGGGCCTTTGGTCGGCTGGCCAAGTTCCGTTACCCGATGCCCGAGTTGTTCTCGATCGCTGCGTTGATCTTCCTGCTCGACGACAGCAAGGACCTGGCCATCCTCGGCGGCACGGTGAAGAGCACGATGGCGGGCGAGTTCTCGTTCAGCATCGCGCTGTCGTTCGCGACGCTCGGGCTGGGATTGTTCGCGAAGGGGCTCGAGACCGGTAAGTACCGAGGGCGAACGGCCGTGATCCTTGCGCTCGCGGTTCTCAGTCACGGCATCGTCGCGATCTTCGTGATGGTTGCCGTGATCCTCATGGCGCTGGTCTGGATGGACCGCTCGCGGCTGAAGTACTGCTTGACGACGCTGATCCCGATGGGTCTGCTGACCGCGTTCTGGATCCTGCCGTTCACGAGTGGGTCGGCCTACATGACCGACATGAAATACGAGGGCAGACCGAGCGGTGCGAACGACTCGTACTGGAAGATGTTCTTCCCGCTCGACGTCACCCTCGACAGGATCGTCTTCGTCTTCGCTCTGATCGGATTCCTGAGTTGCGTCAAACGTCGACACCTGACCGGTGCGTGGATGGGCATCTGCATTCTCGCCCTCGGCCTGCTCTGTCGGTTCACGCAGCAGAACCACACCAACCTGCCGGTGATCGGCCTGCTGTGGAACCCGCGGATCCTGCCGTTCATCAACTTGCTCCGCTATCTGCTGATGATGGTCGGAATCGCCGAAGTCGGCCGAGCGGTGGTCTGGGTCGTCGGCAGGGCGCGGGTCGGGATGGCCGTTGCTGCCGAACGTCGCCAGGGCCGCTCCGGTGCAGCAGTACCCCTGCCGACAGCAACGGCGTATGCCGTCGGCGGTGCCGTCACCGCGGCGTTCACATTGGTCGTTGTGCTGCTGATGCTCGCCGTCGAGTTCCAGGTCGACTTCTTCGGTGGTGGCATGCAGAACGGGCGCTATGCGCTCAGCGTCGGTGCCGGCAAGGACCAACTCGTGCTGTACAAGGCGCGGTCCACCGCGACGCGCGGACTCGCCGACAGTTGGTCGCGCTACAACTTCACCGGATACGAAGGCAAGACCGCCTACGGCGAGTATCGGCAGTTGGTCGACGACATGGCGAAGATCGGCAAGGATCCGAAATACGGCTGCGGTCGCGCGCTCTGGGAGAACAACGGCGACAACGGCCGTTACGGCACGACCATGGCGTTGATGCTGCTCCCGCACTGGACCGACGGTTGTATCGACAGCAGCGAGGGCCTGTTCTTCGAGGCGTCGGGCACGACTCCGTATCACTTCCTGATGGCAGCGGCGATGTCGACGAGCAGCTCGAACCCGGTTCGACAACTGCGCTACACCGACAGCAATCCCGCCGTCGGCATCCCGTACATGCAGGATCTCGGCATTCGCTATTACATGGCCTGGACCGATCAGGCGGTGGTCAAGGCCGACCAGCAACCCGATCTGATCCCGATCAGCACGAGCGGCCCCTGGCACATCTATCAAGTTGTCAACAGCGAGATCGTGCAGCCGCTGAAAGTGCAGCCCGTCGTCGTCGGACGCGGTGAGAATCGCGAGAAGTGGCTCGAGCTCGGCACGAGCTACTTCCAGAACAACGCCGACTGGGCCGCGATGCCGGCGGCCGACGGTCCGAAAGAGTGGCAGCGGGTCGAAGCGGTCGTCGACACGACACGGACCCAGGCCAACCGGGTCGATGTGGTCGTCCCGAAGCAGCCGATCACTCCGGTGGCCTTGCCCGCCGTCACGGTGTCCAACGTCGTGATGGGCAACGAGACGGTCGATTTCGACGTCGACCAGATCGGTGTTCCGGTGCTGGTCAAGGTCAGCTACTTCCCGAACTGGCAGGTCACCGGAGGCACTGGGCCGTACCGCATCGCCCCCAACCTGATGGTGGTCATCCCCACGTCGAAGCATGTGACGATGGAATTCGGGCGATCCACCGAGGACTATTTGGCCTACCTCCTGTCGTTCATCGGCCTGATCCTGCTTTTCGTCTTCCGCAGGTTCGTACCGATCAGGTACCGCTCGGCCGACCCCTTCGATCCGTACCCTGCGCACGTTCTGTCCACGTTCGGAACCACGTCCGGAGCCTTCGACGGAGCTCTTGACGGAGCCACGAACGGCGTTCACGACCCGACCTGGGCCGGCCCAGAATGGTCGCCCGGCAACGCGTCGCCCGAACCCGAAGCAGGTCCTCCGCCCGAGCGGTCGCCAGACCAGCCAGACATTGACCCGCCAGTCGTTCAGCAGCCGGTCAGCGAGCAGCCAGTCACCGAGCAGCCGGTCAGCGAGCAGCCAGTCACCGATCAGCCAGTCGCGCAGCAGCCTGGTCTGTCACCGGTCGAGATCCCCGCGGCCGAACCTCGCCCGGAGATGGTGGACGCACCGACTCCGGACGATTCGCAACCGCTCCGATAGCGTCCATGGTCGCCATGTCCACCTCCGAATCAACCTCCGACACCACGCAACTCGACGCGATCGTCAAGGCCTACGACATCCGGGGAACGGTCCCGGATCAGATCGACGTCGACGTCGCGCACGCGCTCGGGGTCGCTTTTGCATCGTTCACCAAGGTTCAGTTCCTGATCGTCGCCAACGACATGCGGCCGTCTGGCCCCGAGCTCGTCGATGCATTCTCCCGGGGCGTGATGGAGCAGGGCGTCGATGTCGTCCACCTCGGTCTGGCCTCCACCGACCTGCTGTACTTCGCCGCCGGTCGGCTCGATGCACCCGGCGCGATGTTCACGGCGTCGCACAACCCCGCGCAGTACAACGGTGTCAAGCTGTGTCTTTCCGGGGCACGTCCCGTCGGGGCCGACACCGGTCTGGCCGAGATCAAGGCAATCGCACAATCCGTGCTCGATGGCCACGGACCATTGGCAGCCGAGCGCCCGGGTCGCGCCACCAAGCGCGACCTGCTTTCGGCATTTGCCGATCATGTCGTCTCGTTCATCGACATCTCGCAGTTGCGCCCGCTCCGCGTCGTGGCCGACACCGCCAACGGGATGGGCGGGCTCGTCGTGCCGGTCGTGTTCGACCGTCTTGCGATGGTCGACCTGGAAGTCATGTACGGCGAATTGGACGGAACGTTCCCGAACCACCCGGCCGACCCGTTGCAACCGGCCAACCAGCGCGATCTGCAGGCCAGGGTCGTCTCCGGCGGCTTCGACATCGGTCTCGCCTTCGACGGCGATGCCGACCGCGTGTTCGTCGTCGACGAACAGGGTCGCGGCATCAGCGGCTCGACCACGACGGCGCTGCTGGCCACCAGTGTCCTGCGCAAGAACCCGGGGGCGAAGATCCTCTACAACCTGATCTGTTCGCGGGCGGTGCCCGAGGTGATCGCCGAGCACGGCGGCGTCCCCGTGCGAACAAAGGTCGGTCATTCGTTCATCAAACAGATCATGGCTGAAACGGGTGCCGTGTTCGGTGGCGAACACTCCGCCCACTACTACTTCCTCGACAACTATCGAGCCGACAGCGGCCTGATCGCCTCGATGCTCGTGTTGGACGAGATGAGTCGCGGTCATCAGGACCTGTCCGTGCTGCGCAAGCCGCTCGAGCGCTACTCGTCGAGTGGCGAGATCAACACCCACGTCGACGATGCCGACGCCGTGTTGCAGATGATCGCCGAACACTTCTCCGACGCCGGGCTCGATCACCTCGACGGTCTCACCGTCGACTGCGGTGCGTGGTGGTTCAACCTGCGGCCGTCGAACACCGAGCCCTTGCTGCGCCTCAACCTCGAGGCGCCGAACCGTGACGAGTGCGACCAGCACGTCGCCGAGCTCCTGTCGCTGATCACCAGCGGCTGAACAACCGAACGAACGGAACTCCAATGGCCATCGACCAACGCCTGCTCGACATCCTCGCCTGCCCGCAGGACAAGGGCCCGCTGTACTACCTCGCCGACGAGGCAGTGTTGTACAACCCCCGTCTCCAGCTGGCCTATGCCGTGCGCGACGACATCCCCGTGATGCTGATCGACGAGGCGACCCATGTCGATCAAGCCGAACACGAGCGGCTGATGTCGGTGGTCTCGGCGCAGTCGATCGCGTTCACGTTCGATCCCGCCGACCGCTGACCGTTCCCGCCGATCGTTTCTACTGACCGTTCCCGCCGACGGCCCGTCGACGATGGATGAATCCACCGGTGCGATGTTTGCCGTTAAGCTCTGCCGACGGGCGCTGGAACAGGATTGTGACGCGATTGAGGATGGAAGTGGCACGCATGCGATTTCGTCGTAGGGGTTCGTTGATCGTCGGGGCCTTCGTCGCGTCGCTCCTCGCCGTGTCCGCCGCGGGTAGCGTCGGGCCGGTCCCGGCAGCGTTCGCAGCCGGCCTCGGCGCCGGCGGCGAATACCATCCGTTGACCCCGGCGCGGATCTACGACACCCGCGCCCCGGGGATCAACAGCCCGGTCGGCCCGATCTCCACCAGCCCCACGGGCGGTACGGCCGACGTGACGATCCTCGGCCAAGGCGGCATCCCGGCCCTCGCCACGAACGTGCTCGCTGTCGCGGTCAGTATCACCGTTGTCTCACCGACCAAGGACGGGTACTTACAGGTCTACCCCACCGGTGCGACGCCGGGCATTTCCAGCGTGGTCAACTACGCCGCTGGACAGACCGTCCCCAACCTCACCGTGCTCACGGTCGGCACCAGCGGCAAGATCACGGTCAAGCTGGTCACGCCGTCGGCCGGCACCGCCGATGTCCTGATCGACGTCTTCGGTTGGTTCTCGACGAGCGATTTCGCAACGTCCGGAGCGCGTCTGATCCCGGTTGCGCCCGGCCGTATCTACGACTCCCGCGATCCGGCATCGAACCCTTCGACATCGCCGCTCGGGCAGACCACCACGGTTCCCGTGACGATCCGAGGTGCCACTG
>JAYTRT010000354.1:0-5510 GCA_043746045.1 Actinomycetota bacterium
AACCGATCGAACTGCGCGACGGGTCGACGCGTGAGTTCCTCGAAGACGGCGACACGGTGACGATGCGCGGCTGGTGCGGTGGGACCAACGGCAGACCTCGGATCGGTTTCGGCGAGGTGACCGGGACGATCGTCATGGCTCCCGTTCGGGATCATCCGACACGTCCCCCGGCGCCGCCCCCGACCCCGACCCCGACCCAGAACCCGACCCCGACAACGTGAGGGAATGACATGCCGTTCTACCGATGTGTCGGGGACGTTCCCCGAAAGCGTCACACCGTCCATCACGTCGACGGGGCGATGGCATTCGAGGAATTGATGGGCACCGACGGGTTCTCCGGTGCGTCGTCGCTGCTGTACCACCGCCATTCGCCGAGCGCGATCATCGGCATCGCGCCGCTCACGTGTGCCCCGCCGACCTTCGAGGCGAACATGCCACTGCGGCCACATCATCTTCGTACCGGGCAGCTCGGCAACGGTGCTTCGGCGGAGACCGTGCTCGGCCGTCAAGCGCTGCTCGGCAACGAGGAGGTGTCCATGTCGTTCGTCTCGGCTTCCTCGTCGAGCCCGCTGTACCGGAACGCGATCGGCGACGAGTTGATCTACGTGCAATCCGGAGCCGCGGTGTTGGAAAGCGTGTTCGGCCGGATGGCGGTCGGTCCTGGCGACTACGTGATCGTGCCGATGTCCACCACCCATCGCTGGGTGATCGCCGACGACATGGTGACGGAGATGTTGATCGTGGCCGCGCACGGCCACATCACCGTCCCGAGTCGATACACGAACGCGAGCGGGCAGCTGTTGGAAGGTGCTCCCTTCAGCGAACGCGATCTGCGCGGGCCGGCGGGGGAGCCCATCATCGAAGACGGGGACTACGTGGCGGTGGTCGTGAGGACGCTGGGCGGTCTGTCGATCCACAGCCATGCGACGCACCCCTTTGATGTCGTCGGCTGGGACGGCTGCCTGTATCCGTGGGCGTTCAACATCGCCGACTTCGAGCCGATCGTCGGGCGTATCCATCAACCTCCTCCGGTTCATCAGACCTTTGCCGGCAAGGGCTTCGTCGTCTGCAGCTTCGTTCCCCGCCTGTTCGACTTCGATCCGAGCGCGGTCAAAGTGCCGTACCACCATGCCAACGTGGACACCGACGAGGTCCTGTTCTATTCCGGCGGCGACTTCATGAGCAGGGCCGGATCGGGCATCGGGGTCGGCTCGGTCAGTGTGCATCCCGCCGGCTTCATCCACGGTCCACAGCCGGGCAGCCACCAGCGCACGATCGGAGTCGACCGCACCGGTGAGACCGCGGTGATGCTCGATGCGTTCAGCCCTCTCGGGCTGACGTCAGAAGCGTTGGCGATCAGCGACCCTGACTATCCGTGGTCGTGGGCCGGTGGTGTCCGGCGCAATCAGATCGACGCGAAGTAGTCCAGCAGAACCGTTTCGACGGCATCGAACGATGCACCGCCGAACAGCACATTCTGGAACGCAGTGATGTCGTAGTCCTGGTCCGCCATCGCTGTCGCCTCGAACGGACGAACGTCGGCGTCGCGAAAGCTCTGGATCTCGCCGTACGAGCTGAGCAGGCCGGCGCCGTAGGTACGGAGCTGATCGGCTTCGAGGGTGACACCGAACTCGAGCGTGAACCAGAACACCCGACTGAACCGTTGCAATCCGGCGTCGGTCGTGGCGCGCAGGCTGGCCTGTCCTGCCGCCTCGTGCAGGCACGCGAGTCGTGGCGAGGCGAGAGCGTTGACATGACCGATCAGCTCGTGGATGATGTCCGGCTCGGGGGTGTAGAACGGAACGGACGGATGGCGGACGTACTGCGTCGACAGGAACGTGCGGTCCGCCAACGCAGCGTAGAAGGTACGCGTCGGCACGAGGCCGGGAACGGCCTCGACCGTCCATCCCGTCAGATCGTTCAGTCGGGCCGATACGTCGGCCAGCTGCGGTATCCGTTCGGTCGGTAACTGCAGTGCCGCAGCGCCGAGTCGGTACTCGGCCGTCGCGTAGGTCTGATGGAGTTCGCTGAGCGATCCCAGCACCGTCGACCACACGGCATGCTCCGACGGGGTGTAATCGATGGTGCGCGGCGTCGATCCCGCGACGTGATTCCTCGACGCGTCGGCGATGGTTGCGCGTCGGCGAAGGTATTCGGGATCGCTGACACCGGGATGGTCGGTCGGGAGTTCGACTCCCATGGTTTCCATGGCCTCATCGTCGCGCCACGGGAACCCGGTGTCGAGAGCCGCTCGTGTCAGCGCGGCTCGCGAGGCAGGCCGAGGACCCGCTCGCCGAGAATGTTGCGCATCACGTTCGACGTGCCGCCCATGATTGTGTACCCGGGCGCATAGCAGAGGCCGGCCGTAGTCTGATTCCACAACGTTGCCTGCCCGCCGAGCGCGCCTGAGACGAATTCCGCGACTCGCTGCTCGTGCTCGGTGCAGAAGCATTTGGTCGCCGCGCTGAAGCCGGCAGGCGCCTGCTTGAGCACTTCGCGGACGACGAGGACCCGACCGATCCTGTAGCCGATCTCGAGTGCTGCGATCTCTTGGCGCACGAGCGGATCGGTCGTGTCGACGGCTTCGAGTGCCTGCAGGTAGAGCGCATGGTTGCTGACGAGACGGTCGACGCCGCCGCGCTCGTGCTCGAGCTGGCGCATCGTCTGCTTGAACGCGGCACCCTCGGTTCCGACGAGGTTGGCGAGCGGCACGCGGACATCGGTGAAGAACACCTCGCAGAAGTGCCGGTTGGTCGTCATGTCCTTGATCGGGCGGACCTCGATACCGGGCGTGTTCATCGGCACGACGATCTCGCTGATGCCGGCGTGGGGCGGGCCGTCGCTGGTGGTGCGGCAGATCAGGTAGCAGTAGTCGGCGACCTCGGCGAAGCTGGTCCAGATCTTCTGACCGTTGATCACCCAGTCGTCGCCGTCGCGAACCGCAGCGGTCTTCAAGCCGGCCAGGTCGCTGCCCGCATCCGGCTCACTCATCCCGATGCACCAGGTGGTGTCGCCACTGAGGATCCCCGGCAGGAACTCGGCCTGCTGGTCCGGTCGCCCGTATGTGATCAGGGTCGGCCCCATCTGCCGATCGCCGAACCACATCGCAGCCACCGGCGCGCCGGCCTTGATCAGTTCCTCGCCGACGATCAACCGGTCGATCGCTGGACGCCCGCCGCCACCGAACTCTGTCGGCCACGTCATCCCGATGAAGCCGTGTGTTGCCATCTCCTTGGCGAAGTCCTTGCTGTACCCGTTGATCCAACTGTCGTTGTGCCGACCGAACCGGGCGACGGCGTCGACCGCGACTGTACGGGCCTGTTCGCGGAGTGCTTCCTGCTCGGATGTCCAACCGAAATCCATGCGTCGATGGTACGACCCGCTGCGGATCTGGGCCCCATCCTCGTCGCTGGGGACGGTCGTCGAGCGGCTACGCTGTACAAGTCGAATACAAGTGAACCCATCGAAAACAACGGAGTCGTACGAGCATGGCCGAGAGCACGAAGCACAAGATCAAGGTGAAGACCCCAGTCGTCGAGATGGACGGCGACGAGATGACTCGCATCATCTGGCAGTTCATCAAGGACAAGCTGATCCTGCCGTACCTCGACATCGAACTCGACTACTACGACCTCGGCATCGAACACCGGGATGCCACCGACGATCAGGTCACGATCGATTCGGCGAATGCCACCAAGAAGTACGGCGTGGCCGTGAAATGCGCGACGATCACCCCCGACGAGGCGCGCGTCGAAGAGTTCGGTCTGAAGAAGATGTGGAAGAGCCCGAACGGCACCATCCGCAACATCCTCGGTGGCGTGATCTTCCGTGAACCCATCGTCATCTCGAACATCCCGCGCCTCGTGCCGGGCTGGACCAAGCCGATCGTCATCGGCCGTCACGCGCACGGCGACCAGTACAAGGCCACCGACTGGAAGGTGCCTGGTGCCGGCAAGGTCACGATGACGTACACCCCCGCCGATGGATCGGATCCGGTCGAACTGCACATCGCCGACTACGGCGACGACGGTGGCGTGGTGATGGGGATGTACAACTACAACAACAGCATCCGCGACTTCGCCCGCGCCTCGCTGCGGTACGGCCTGAATCGCGGCTTCCCCGTCTATCTCAGTACGAAGAACACCATTCTCAAAGCGTACGACGGCTCGTTCAAGGACATCTTCGAAGAGGTCTACCAGACCGAGTTCAAGACCGAGATGGACGCCGCAGGCCTCACTTACGAACACCGTCTGATCGACGACATGGTCGCCTGCGCGATGAAATGGGAGGGCGGTTACGTCTGGGCGTGCAAGAACTACGACGGCGACGTCCAGTCGGACACCGTGGCCCAGGGGTACGGCTCGCTCGGCTTGATGACCTCCGTACTGATGACCCCGGACGGCAAGACGGTGGAAGCTGAGGCCGCTCACGGAACGGTGACGCGTCACTATCGCGAGCACCAGAAGGGCAACGCAACCTCGACCAATCCGATCGCGTCGATCTTCGCGTGGACTCAGGGGCTGATGTATCGAGGCCGGATGGACGAGACCCCCGACGTGGTTGCGTTTGCCGAGGCGCTCGAGGCGGTCTGCATCGAAACCGTCGAGGCCGGCGAGATGACCAAGGACCTGTCTCTGCTGATTTCGCGTGACGCCCCGTATCTCAGCACCGAGGGATTCCTCGATGCGCTGGATCGTCGCCTCCAAGCGAAGATGTCGTGACGGTCCGAGCAGTTCTGTTCGACTGGGGTCACACCCTGTTCGATACAGCCGGGAGCACCGAGTTCATCGCAGATTGGTCACGCCGCAACAGTGGCGTGACCGATGGCCCGCAGTTGTCGAACGACGACATCCACCAGATGTGGAACGAGGCCCGTCTGCGTTCGCGATCGGCCGAGGAGCTGGCCAAGGGTCGCGACCTCGACGCTGCGACGCATCGGGCCTGTTGGCTTGCGCTGTGGTCCGAGTTGGAAGCCCGTTGGCCGGGTGTGGCCGAGGCGTTGTACGAGTTCGAGACGTCGGCCGCCGGCTGGTCGCCGTACGTCGACACCGGAGAAGTGCTCCGCGAGTTGCAGAGCAGGAACATTCCGGCGGTGATCGTCAGCGATGTGCCGTTCGATCTTCGTCCGATCCTGGCGCACTACGGACTCGATGGCCTGATCCACACATTCGTCCTGTCCGGCGATCACGGCACGATCAAGCCCGAACTCGAGCTGTTCCGTATTGCTCTCGCGGCCGTCGGTGTCGCGCCCGAACACGCGCTGATGGTCGGCGACAACCACATCAACGACGGCGCAGCGATCGATGTCGGCATTCGTACGCTGCTGCTGCCTGCTGTGCCGAGTGGCGCACCGCGTGGGTTGTGGTCGGTGATGGACCTCGTCGACAGCTGAAGTCAGCAGTCGGCTCGCTCCTCGGCGATCGCGACTGCGTGAACCCTGGTCGAGGTCGGCGCGGACGAGATCCGCGCCGACACCCGCCGGCACTGGTTCTTGGCTGACGATGATGTCG
>JAYTRT010000355.1:0-1683 GCA_043746045.1 Actinomycetota bacterium
CAAGCCGTGCGGCAGGACGAAGAACGTGAACGCCTTGGTGTACGCGTCCGCCTGTCCGGCCCCAGTGCTGAGGGCCAGGTTCTGGACGACGATGATCGAAATCTGGTTGGCGACCGCGTAGCCGAGCGTCCACCCGGACAGTCGCATCAGTTGTTTGACAGCGGGGTGCTTGAAATCGGTGCTGATCTTCATCGGCACACCCGCTCGACGCAGCGCCGGATAGAGCGAGATGGCCATCACCGCGATACCGACCGTGGCTCCGAGTCCGAGTGTGTACTTGAGTGACGAGTTGGTCAGGACGTCGGTGAGGATCGGCGTCTTGTGATGCATCATGCTCGGCACGATCAGGATGCTGACGATGATCACGATGTTGGCCAGCACGGGCGACCACGCGGCAGCGAAGAACTTGCGCCTCGCGTTCAGCAGCGAGGTGCCGATCGCCGTGATTCCGTAGAAGAAGATCTGGACGAGGAAGATTCGTGCAAGGGCGGTTCCGACGGCGCGGTATTGACCGGCATTCACCTTCGGGGCGAGCGAGTACAGACGGAAGATCAGCGGTGCCGCGACGACGGCGACGATCGTCAGGACACTGATCGCGATCACCGACACAGTGATCACGGCCCGCGTTGCGTCGTCGTCCTTGCGCTCGAACTGCTTGGTGAACATCGGCACGAGGCTGGCCGACAGCACACCGCCGAGCAGCAGCTCGTAGATCGTGTTCGGACTGTTGTTGGCGCCGTTGTAGGCGTCGGCAAGCGATGTCTGACCGACGACGAAGCCGAGCACCATCACTCGGATCAGGCCGGTCAACCGTGACAGCGCGGTTCCGATCGCGACGGTTACATTCGACCTGAGCAAGCCGGTGCTCTGGGTCGAATCAGTCATCCGGTCCTCATCCGGGAGGCTGGGTTCTCGGTTGATTCTGTGCCTCGGGCAAAGCTGTCGGGTTCGTTGTCGGTGTGGGATTCGGTGTGGGATTCGGTGTGGGATTCGGTGTCGGAAGCTCGACGCCCGGTACGGTCAGATCGCCTGCCTCGGCCCGCTTCGTGTCGTCCATTGCTTGGCGAAGTCCTTCGAGATCGTTGACGAGATCGTCGACGTCATCGCCCAGTACCGCGCTGTCCGCACTGCCGACACTGACCTCGACGGCGCGGGCGACGAGTTCGGCGAATCGGGCGTCGAGCAATCGGAGGCGGTTCTGGGTGGAGATCGACACTTCCTGCATTCGCCGACCGGAACTGATCTGCGCCTCGAGCGATCGGATCGTCGATTCGACGTCGGGTGACGAGCCGGATTGTGTCTGCTGAGCCTGGAGGGTGGCCAATTCTCGCTCTGCCTGCGTGGTGCTCAACTGTCCGATCGCGCCGTCGATGTCGTTGCCACGCACTGCAATCCGCCACGATTCCGCGATGGCGTCGTCGAGTCGCGACGCGACCCGAGCGAGGTGATCGCGGATCGGGCCGGTGCGAGTGCCGGCCACGGTCCTGTCGAATCGGAGCTTGGCCGACTGAGCGCCCTGGACGTAGCCGCGCCACGGATCTCTCAGCACGAATGGATCGATGCGGTCGATCGTGCTCGTGTTCCGAGGAATCGACAGGCCGACCTTGGCGGCATAGACACCGAGACCGATCGCTGCTGCGGCCACGACCGGAAGGCCGACCACGATGCCGGTCGCTGTCGCGG
>JAYTRT010000356.1:0-5510 GCA_043746045.1 Actinomycetota bacterium
AGATCGAACTCGGCGGATACATCATGGAGCGCGCCTGCCCTCACCGCCAGGCCGATCTGACCGTGTTCGGCGAGATCGACGGCGGCGTGCTGGTCTGCACACTGCACGGCTGGAAGTTCGACCTCGAGACCGGTCAGTGCCTCACGGCATCGGACCGCAAACTGCGCGTCCGCCGCGCCGGGATCATCGGCAGTCCCATCGGGTTCGGGTAGCGGATCGTTCCGGACACGGCAATCGCGCGGGCGAGCGGGTCGAGGGTTTCGATCAACCCCGCTCGTTTGCTCTTGTCCAAGGTGTCGAACGGCGCGGCCGCCAGTTCGTTCGTACGCATTTCGATCGCGTTGCGCAGCTCACGCCCCCGATCGCTCAGCGCACCCGGACCGGTCAGCAGCGCACGCCTCGTGCAACGAACGACCGCGTCGTGCCAATCGTCGGCCGTCCAGCCACGCGTGCGCTGCAGGTCGTCGACGGGCGTGCCCTGCTCCGCGGCGATCAGCACATGCGCTTCCAGCCCGTCGAGTCCGGCCGAGGTCAACGCCGCGACGTGACCGTCACCGCGGTGTTCGCGAAGCGTCGTGCAGAGCTGCCACAACCGCTCGACAGGATCGCCGGGCAGCATCAGCTGCTTGTTCGAGGCGAACAACGGGCGTCCGGCGGCGATGCCGCGTTCCACGGCGTCGCGCAACACCGGCTCGACGATCTCGGCCACCCGCGCCACGTCCGGACAGATGCGCCGCAGCGTCTCGACCGCCGCGACACGGCGGGTTTCGATCAGCGTTTCGGGCTCGGCCAGATCCCAGATCTGCGGCACCCAACGCCGCACGAACGACGGGGCGAAGTTGAAGAAGGTGGCTTCGACGACGCCGCCCTCCACTCGTCCGAGTGGAGCAGCCCGGAAGCCGAAGTAGCTGAACCAGAAACCTGGCAGTCCGAGCCGAGTGGCAGCATCGGTGGTCTCGGCCCCGAAGTAGGTGACCGCGTGGATCGTCTCCACTCGCAACCACAGCGCGCGGGCGAAGTCCATCTGCATTCTCTAGCGCAACGAGAGCCGATATCCGAAGCGGAACTCGCCAGCTGCAGTGCGGTAGCGGGGCAACACGTCCGGACCGCAACTCGCCGTGCCGAGTCCACGGTGTGCTGCGTCGAGACAGACGACGAGTTCGTCGCGCGGCACCAGATCGGCCTCGTGCGCGGCCGCAAACAGATCGTCGGGTGTGAAGTGCGTCGCCGAAAAGTGCATCGGCGTGCCGATGACGTCGATCCGAACGACGCGTCCGTCACCGTCGATCAGCTCGATCCAACGGGTGTTCGTTCGCAGACCGAACTCCTGAGGGACGAGATACGGCGGGGTGTCGATGCCCTGCTGCCACACCGAGTGCATCGCACTCCCCTGGCGGTCTGGATAGTTCTCGTGCGGACCGCGACCGAACCAGCGCACGGTCTCGAATCCCTTCGCCAGCGCGAACATCACGCCGACGCGAGGGAGATCGGCAAGCGCTTCGGGCACGGTGACGATGTGTTCGTAGACGACTGAACCGTCAGCGCCGACCACCCGTTGCATCGTGTGGTCGACCAGTTCCTGCGCTGACCGCACGTGCAAGCGGGCGTCGAGCCAACGGGTCAACGCCGAGGTGTCCGCACCCATCCGTGCCGCCAGACCGGGCAGCAACTTGAACCCATCGTTGTCGGTCGGCGCCCGCCACAGGTTCAACGACACGGGCGACGTGAACAGCGATTCGACCTCGGTCGGCGCGCCGACCGGATGACCCGCCCGCTTCGGCGCCGAGACACGCGCCGGTGCACGCGGTGCGCGAACTTCGACCTCGTCCCAGGCGAGCAGATGACCTGCCGGCGCCCAGGCCGTCGCGCGTCGCTGGCGCCAGCGAACCAGCAGATCGACGCGTCCGCGACCCCTCGGAACGGGCATCGGAATCGCGCAGTGAACGGACGTCAGCGGGTCGACGGTGCCGACGTCGAGCGGCCCTCGCCCGACGAGCTCACCATCGAGGCGCATCTCCCAGTCGGCGCGAAGATCATCGAGGCTCGTGAACGCACGCCTGTTGGTGACCGTGACCATCGACCTGGCATCGATCGCAACGGTCACCGGCCTGTAGACCCAGGCCACCTCGCGCATCGCCGGATGTGGAACGAGGTCCGATGCGACCAAGCCATCGGCGACGAAGTTGCCGTCGTGGGGCGTGTCGCCGAACATCCCGCCGTGCGCGAACCGGACCCCGCCGTCGTCGCTGCGCTGGATCAGCCCGTGATCCTTCCACTCCCAGATGAAACCGCCCTGCAGACCGGCGGTCCGGGTGATCACGTCCCAGTAGTCGGCCAGCGAGCCGTTCGAGTTGCCCATCGCGTGGCTGTACTCGCAGAGGATCAACGGACGATCACCTGCTTCGTCGCGTCCATAGGCTTCGATCGCGTCGATCGGTGCGTACATCGGGCAGACGATGTCCGACGCGAGGCGACCGCCATCGACCCACCCGGCGTGGAACACGGCCCCCTCGTAGTGCAGCAGTCGAGACGGATCGGTGTGCCGGATCCACGCCGCGAGCGCATCGTGATTCGCCCCGTAGCCGCTCTCGTTGCCGAGCGACCAGATGATGATGCTCGGGTGGTTCACGTCACGCTCGACCATCCGCGAACCCCGACTCAGCCACGTCGCCCGGTAACGCTCGTCGTCGCACAACGACGTGTTGTAGGCGTGCGCCTCGATGTTCGCTTCATCGATCACGTACAGGCCGAGTTCGTCGCACAGGTCGAGCAGGCGCGGGTCGTTCGGATAGTGCGCGGTGCGGACGGCGTTGATGTTGTGCTGTTTCATCAGCAACAGATCGGCGCGCATGTCGGCGACGGTCACGGCCTTGCCGCGTTCGGGATGGTGGTCGTGGCGATTCACACCGAAGAACCAGATCGGCCGGCCGTTGACCAACACCTGTCGCTCCTGAATCTCCACGTGACGAAACCCGATCAGCTGGGCGTGGACGTCGACCACCTGTCCGGCAGGGTCGATCAGTTCGACGATCACCCGGTATCTCTCAGGACGCTCCGCCGACCATGGCTGCACGTCGGGGATCGCGAACTCGGCAGTCGAGTGGTGACCTCGGAACGAATAGGCACGTGCGAAGCTGCTCGGCACCGGCGTGATCACCGGCCGCCCGATCCGTCGACCGGCAATCTTCTCCACACTCGTCCGCACGGTGAGGCCGCGCTGCGGAACCGAGCGGAATGAAACGGTGGTCGTCACCTTCAGCGAACCGATGCCCGATTCGACATCGAGATCGGCGTCGCAGCGCAGGTTGACGATGCTCGTCGGAGGACGGGCGTCGAGGTACACCTCGCGATGAAGACCCGCCATCCACCACTGGTCCTGATCCTCGACGTAACTCTGCGCGCTGTAGCGGGCGACGACGATCGCGATGTCGTTCGAACCGGTGTGGATCAGATCGGTGACGTCGTATTCGCTGGCCAGCCTGCTGTCGGTTCCGTAGCCGCCGAATGCACCGTTGACGTACACGGCGTGCACACTCTCGGCCCCACCGACGTGCAGCACCACCCTCCGTCCGCGCCGCCACGATGCCGGAGCCGTGAACGTCCGCTGGTAGACGCCGGTGGGATTGCGCGGCGGCAGCCGCGGTGGCGGACCGTCGAACGGCATCTGCACGTTCGTGTAGTGGGGTCGGTCGCCGGTGTCCTGCATCGTCCAGTTGCCGGGCACGTCGATCGTCCGCGTGCTCTCAGCGTGGTCGAGCGTTGCGCTGTCGGGGCTGTCGAACAGTCGGAACTTCCACACCCCGTTCAGCGTTCGTTGCCGTGATGCCGAAGGGTCGCCGATCCGCGCTGTAGCGACGGTCTCGAACCCCACCGTCGGTACCCGCATCGGCAACCGTCGCAATGCGATGGTGTTCGGATCGGCCCATGGTTGCAACTCGCCGATCGTCGGGATCACGAGTTCGAGTCTTGCCGACCGGTGCCACTGCGTCGCGCACGCCGGAAACACCGCCCCGGCCCGGGGTGGTCAGCGACGAGCGAGTTACTCGTGGACCCAGACGGGGATGCCGAGCGGCATGATGTTGTTGTCCCAGATCCAGTCCATCGCAGCCGGGGACACCCGAACGCAGCCGTGGGAGGCCGGGTAGTCGGGCACACTGCTGAGACCGTGGACCGCAGTTCCGCCGCTGAAATACTTCGGGCGATAGATCTGTCCGAGGTCACCCGCCCACCAACCGACCGGACGCTCGCGGTAGGTCTTGAACAGACCGTCGGGCGTGATCGCCACACCGGTCTGGAGCTGCCCGGGATGGTTCTGATCGGGTTCGGAATAGGCCTTGCCCGATGCGGTGGAGGTGTTCACGACCCACTGGGTCTTGCCGTCCACGACGACGAACAGCAACTGCTTGCCCTTGTCGACCTCGATCAGGGTGCCGGTGTTCGTGGTGCCGTGGGCCTTGAAGGTGTAGTTCGACAGGTACGCAGCGGTTGCTGCGTCGACCCGAGACGTCGTGGGCAGACCGATGTACTTCTGGAACGCCATCACCGCCTGCGAGGTGGTGGTGCCCCACTGACCGTTGGCACCCGAAGTCCAGAACCCGAGCTGCATCAGTCGCAGTTGAACAGCGGCCAGGTTCGGCCCACCCCTCGTGCCGACAGCGACGAGCGGCGTGTCCATCGGGCCGATCTCTTCGATGTTCGACGGAATGGGGGCGAGTGTCGTGGTCGGGGCAGTGGTGGTGGTCGGCGCTTCGGTCACCGGTGGCGCCGCCGTCGTGGATGGGGCTGCCGTCGTGGCCGGAGCGGCGGTCGTCGGGGCGGCGTCCGAGGGCGCAGCCGCAGATGTCGGGTCGGCCGCACTGGTGACCCCTGGCTGCGTCACGGGTGGGCTCGCGACTCTGCCGACCGGCGTCGTCGCGACAGTATCGGGCGCCTTGGCCTGCACCTGGCTCTGGCCCGTCTGGCAGCCGGTGAGCGCGAGGCCGACGAGGACCAGGCCCGCCGCCGTGGTCCCGAGTCTGTGTTGCCCGAGTCTGTGTTGCCCGGATCTGTGTTGCCCGGATCTGAGTTGTTGGTTGATTGACCGCTTCATGTTGATGCGCGAACTCTTCTGTTGAGGCCACCCGCCCGACGAACCTTTACGAAATCACAATACCCCCGGAGCTTTCGCGGAATGGGTCACTCGGTCAGCGACACACCGACTTTCGCGTAACTTTTCGTACAACCGAATCGTCACATTCAGGCCGATGTCCGAGCCTGCTGCGACGCACAGCGAAGTCACCCCAGGTAGGTGGGCAATTCGCACCAGATCGTCAACGCATACTTCACTCCCGAGACCAATTGATTGGTCTGATGTGGATGCGTGACGAGTGACGGCCAGGCCAACAGCGTGCCCACGGCGAGCGATGAGTTATCGAAACCTTGCAACGGGAAGTCGAGTTCACCACCGACATATCCGTCGTTGAGCTTGATCGACGCCGATACCTGAGCAACGTCGTGATGGATACGCAAGC
>JAYTRT010000357.1:0-5509 GCA_043746045.1 Actinomycetota bacterium
CGTTCACGACGGTGTGTCGAACGGTCAGTCCTTCTTGAACATGCCTTTGACTTTGTCGATGCCGTCTTCGAGCTTGTCCTTGGAGTCCTCGAGGAACTCCTTGGCCTTGCCGCCGGCCTCGTCGACCTTGCCCTCGTGCTTGAGGTCTTTGTTGTCGGTGAGGTCACCGGCGGCCTGCTTGATACGACCTTTTGCCTGGTCGAGATCGTTGTCCATGATGAGCTCCTGTTCGGTCCGACTGGAGTTGAGGGTGCCGTCGACGAGCAACGAAGTGCTCGATCCAACGGCCCTCCAGCGATGACACCAGAGTTCCCCGACCACGGGAGGTTGAAACCAGTCGAACGTGAAACAACCGTCCGACCTGAGTCGGATTGCCCGCGATCACTCAGTCTTCACTCCGCTTCGATCACGAGTCCTTTGAGATACGCAGCCTCGGGAAATGACAGCGGAACAGGGTGATCGCTCGGTTGGGAGAGCCGCCCGATGATCCGCAGATTCCGTTTGGAATCGAGGGCGGCCCCGGCGACGACTTTTTGGAACAACTCGTCACTGACACCGCCACTGCACGAGAACGTCATCAGGATCCCGCCGGGATTGAGCAGTTTGGCGGCGAGCAGGTTGAGGTCTTTGTAGGCCCGCGTCGCCCTCGCTACCTGGGCCTCGGTCTGGGCCAGCTTGGGCGGGTCGAGCATGATCAGGTCGTAGCCGCGAGCCCTGTCGCGTAGGGTCCGCAGCTCGGCGAAGGCATCACCCTCGATCTGCTCTCCGACGTCCACGTTGTTCAATTCAGCGTTCCGTTTGGCACCGATCAATGCGGGTCCGGACGAGTCCAGGCTGGTCACCGACGTCGCTCCGTTGGCGGCCGCGATCACGCTGAACGCACCGGTGTACGAGAACGCGTTGAGCACCGAACGGCCTTTGGCCACGTCGGCTACCGCGGCGCGTGCATTGCGCTGGTCGAGGTAGAAACCAGTTTTCTGGCCCTCCGTGAATCCAACCGAATAGCGATAGCCGCGCTCGTTGACGATCGTCTCCGCGTCGGGCTCGACGCCGCGCATCAGACCGGTCCGTTGCGGCAGGTCCTCGCGCTTGCGTGCATCGACATCGGAGCGTTCATAGACGCAGCGGACGCCCGGCAGCGACATCAGTGCATCGGCGATGACGTCGCGCCACACTTCGGCGCCGGCCGAGCCGAGCTGCACGACGATCGAGTCGCCGTAACGATCGGCGATCAATCCCGGCACTCCGTCGGCCTCGCTGAAAACCAATCGTGCCGAATCGCTGATCGCGGCGAGGTGTGTCCTGCGTGATGCGGCAGCCACTACACGCTCGGTGACGAACGATTCGTCCACGGTCACGTCCGGGTCGAAAGTCCACATCCGAGCTCGTAGCTGCGACGCCGGCGAATATGCCGCATGTCCGAGCGCGTCGCCAGCGGTCGAGACCACGCGAACCGTGCCACCGGCGACAGGGCTGCCCTCGATACGGGCAATGCTGCCGCTGAAGATCCACGGATGGTGGCGCCGCAGTGACTTGTCACGGCCAGGACGCAGCACGAGGGTCGCTTGCGGAGCGGCGGAGGTCATGAGAGCAGAGGGTACGGCAGCAGCGAGTCGGACGGCACTGGACCTCTGCGTGCGTTGCGTGCGTGCGCTGTGCTGCGCTGACGTCAGCGGATCAAGCGGCTCAGGTGGGATGGTCGGAACAGCCGGGCGTCCACCCGCTCGTCCGCATGTGCTGCTCGAACACGAAGGCAATCGAATTGGCCAGTTCTTCCTGACCCTTCAACACCAGTGCGAACTGGCGATTGAGGTTCTCGAACTGATCCTCCAACACGGCCAACCGTGCGTAGGCATTGGACTCACGCGTCGAGGTGTCGATCGACGCCGCGACGCGCTTGATCGGCAGATCCGGGGCCGCTGATCCGGTGCCACTCCCGAGCACTTCGTCGCGAAGACGTTCGAGCAGAGACACGATGGTCGCCTTCTCGCGATCGAGATCGGCGCGGGCTTCTGCGCGTGCGGTCTCCACGGCCTGCTGCGAGATCTGTGCGTACGCCGCGATCGATGTGAACTGCGAGCGGAGCTGTTCTTCGACCGTCGTCAACCGCTCGCGCATCTGCGCCGCGTTGGTGGTCGCCTGTTGCTCACCTTCACCAGGAAGGAACGAGATCGCGTCGCCGTTCGTGAAGTCCTTGAACATGTCGGCCTTGCGTCGCATCGTCTCTCCTTTCGCAGCTTCGTACGGTACCGGATCAGCACTGCGCACAGCTATCGGTTCCCGAGCCGTTCCCCTTGAGTTCACGCTTCGGCAATGTGCGGCCCGCCGGATGTCACGCACGCGCCAACGGTTCGTCAAGAAAGAGAAAACAACTTCAAGCGACCAGAGTGGTTGCCGAAACCTCTGATGCACCGGGCAAGCGTGAGGGTTTTTCCGGTGCGTTTCGTGGGACAACAACATGCGGAGGAACGCACCAATGGAAACCAACATCGAACTTGAAGAGTGCAAGGGCAAGAACAAAGGATTCACCCTGATCGAACTACTCATCGTGATCGTGATTCTCGGCATCCTCGCTGCTGTGACGGTCTTTGCCGTTCGTGGCATCACCGACAAAGGCACCACGAATGCTTGCGCCTCAGACAAAGCCACGGTGGCTACCGCTGCGGAGGCCTACTTCGCCCAGTACGGCGGAACGTACATTCCCTACACCGGGCATGATGCGACCGGTGGCACGGCTCCCGTGGTTCCGGCTAACGCGCCCGCCACGTACACAGCGGTCGGCGCCACTGCCGATCAGACGTTGGTGAATGCGGGATTCCTTCGCTCAGTGTCGACGAAGTACACGATGACAGTGACAGCCGGGAACGTCGATGGAAAGTTGCTGACGGCAATTCCGCCCTGTACCTGATTCACGAAGGTAGTCATTGAATAGAGAGAGCCGGGCCCATAGGCCCGGCTCTTTCCAGTTACCTCGATCGTGGGGTCACATTCCCGCCTTTCATGGAGATCTTCAACCGTCTGTCAAGACATGTCTCCGCAGCTCAAGTGAAGCAATGAAATGCCGACACCATTTGCGCACTGGAGCGACGTGAGGGTCTTTCCGGTGCGTTTCGTGGGACAACAACTATGCGGAGGAAACGCACATGGAAAAGACAACAGCAATTGAAGAGTCCAAGAGCAGGAACAAGGGATTCACCCTGATCGAACTGCTCATCGTGATCGTGATTCTCGGCATCCTTGCCGCCGTCACGGTCTTCGCCGTTCGTGGCATCACCGACAAGGGCACCACGAATGCTTGCGCCTCAGACAAAGTCACCCTGGCTACCGCCGCAGAGTCGTACTTCGCCCAGTGGGGCGGCACTGCGATTCCTCACACGGCTGCAACCTATGTCGTCGGAACAACGACTGTGACGTACACGACGGCGGCGGTGGCCGCACCAGCCGGCGCTGCGACAGCGACCCCTTCATGGATTGCCGCTGCATCGGCCGACGGATCGCTGGTAAATGCTGGCTTCCTTCGCGCAGTGTCGACGAAGTACATGACGAGCGAGGATGGCAAGACCCTGACCCCGATTGCCGGCTCCAACTGCACCTGATCCTTCGTCGATCACTCGAGTGAACTGAAGGAGCCGGGCCATTGGCCCGGCTCTTTCGCGTTTCAGTACTGCACTTGCCGAGCCGAACCGTGATATGTCAAGACTTCAGAAATCTCCTCACTCCTGAATCGATACTGCCGACACCACTGTGCACCGGGCTTTCGAGAGGGTCTTTGGTGCGCTTCCTATATAAAAACAATGCGCGGTAGTGCATCAAAATTTGACATGTTCAGGGCGCCGAGCTCAGAGGGACGCGGACAGGGGTTTCACGCTCATCGAATTGCTCATTGTCATCGTGATCCTCGGCATTCTTGCTGCGGTCACCGTATTCGCCGTTCGCGGCATCACCGACAAGGGAAACACCAGCGCATGTCGATCGGACCAGAAGACCATCGAGACTGCGGTCGAGTCGTACTTCGCGCAGTACGGCGGGACCGAGATCCCGTACACCGGTCAGGGGGCTGTCCCGACCGGCGTTGTGGTCGGCGCCACAGCAGACGCGACGTTGGCCGCGAGCGGATTCCTGAGGGCTGTCTCGACCAAATACCTGCTCACTCCGAATGCCGTGACGAATGCTGTTGACGGAAAGACGATGTCGGCCATTTCTGCTGGCGGGTGCCCGCCTCCGAGCTGATTCCCTCGGCCGCAATCCTCTGAACGATCCGGACCGCGCCGGTCCGGCTCGGTCACATTTCGATGAAGGACCCGACGCAATGAACTCGCTCGATCAACAACAGAACAACGTGCGGCTCGATCAGGTTCTCCTGATCTCGGTCGGGTTCGGCGCCGCAGTGGTCGCCGGCGGACGGGGCGACTGGAATCAATTCGTTGCGGCTGGGAAATCGATGTTGACGCACAACGGTTGGAGCGTGTTCGCTCGGAACCACGATGTCCAGACCGGACCGATCTCGTTGGCCGCTGCTCGGATCCTGGCCGTCACCACACGGAACGGTTTTGTGGCCTGCGCGGTGCTGTGCATGGTGCTCGGGGTGTTCGTGCTTCAGACACTCGTCACGTCAGCGGCCGATCCGAACGACGAACGGCAGCGCACGGTGCTGACGATCGTCGGTGGGTCACTCCTGCTGTTCTCGTGGGCCAAGCTCGGTGGCTACGGGCATCTCGATGATGCGATGGTGCTCGCTGCAGCGGTGGCGTCGACGTCGATGATGCGGGCCAACCGGAAATGGCCGGCGGCGATTCTCCTCGGCCTTTCCATTGCCGTGAAACCCTGGGCCATCGTGCTGCTGCCGATCACGCTCTGTCGGAGAGGCAGCTGGCGGAGGCGGCTCGAGGGGCCGGCTCTCAGCGCCACGATCGGTGGGGTGATGTGGGCGCCGTTCATCCTCTTCGCCCCGGACACGTTGAAGTCGATGCGGCCGACGGTCAACCTCGCCTCCGATTCGGTTCTGCGAATTTTCGGTGCAACGAGCAATGACATTCCTGCGTCGCTTAGAACGGCTCAGCTGCTCGCGGCGCTGGCCGTGGCAACCATCGTTGCCTGGCGCGGGCGCAACAGCGGCGTGTTGTTGGCAGCGATTGCCGTCCGGCTCGCCATGGATCCGGGAACCTGGGCGTATTACACACCGGGCCTCGTCGTCGGAGCGCTCGTCTGGGACGCGTACGAGTCACGTCGAAAGCTGCCCTGGGCGACGATCGCGGCGTCGCTGCTGCTCCTACCGTCGTGGATCATTCCGTCGGACGAAGTCCGGGCGTGCCTTCGACTTGTCGCCTGCGTCGGGGCCGTCGCCGTGGTCCTCGGCGTTGGCGCTGATCGAGTCCGCGTGCGTCATACGACCTCGCGTGATGGTCACGTTGCACCGAACATCGCGCTTGCTGCCGCCACCTCGTTCTAGAGGCCGAAGTTCAAGGTTTGCAGAAACACCCTCAATAGTGCGAACGCACTGCCGATAGCA
>JAYTRT010000358.1:0-1683 GCA_043746045.1 Actinomycetota bacterium
TCATTTCTGAACGCACTCTCGGCCTGTGCCATCGTTGCACCACCAACACCGATCGATGCAGGAAGGCCGGACCCGATGACAACAGCCCCGAGCCCTCGAAGCCGGATCAAACGACAGGCTGATCGAGCCGACTACGCCATGGGGGCCGTCGTGGCGATCCTCGAGGAGGGCATCATCGCCCACGTCGGCGTCGTGGGCCATGACGGTGCACCGGTGGTCATCCCGATGGGCTACGCAGTCGATGGAGCCTCGATCCTGGTGCACGGGTCGGCAGCGAGTCGGCTGATGCGTGCTCGCTCGACGGTCTGTGTCACGGTCACCATCCTCGACGGTCTGGTGGTTGCGCGATCGCTGTTCGAGTCGTCGATGAACTACCGCAGCGTCGTGGCGTTCGGCGTGCCCGACGTGTTGAGCGGTGAGGAGAAACGACAGGCCCTGGACGTACTGAGCGACCGCCTTCTGCCGGGTCGAATCGGCCATGCCCGTGCACCATCGGAGAAGGAGATTCAGGCGACCACGGTCTGGCGGATCTCGCTCGACGAGGCCAGTGCCAAGATTCGTGTCGGCCCGCCCGTCGATGACGCCCACGATCTCGACCTCCCATACTGGGGAGGAGTCATACCGCTGCGCACATCTGCTGGATCACCGATCGGGGACCAACTCGGTCGACCGATCGAGACCCCTGATCACATCGACGCGATCGTCGCCCGCTTCAACCAGTGACGTCACCGGACGATCCGTTAGCTTCTCGTCACGCGACCAGCGTTGGGGAAGAGGATGACCATGCGAGCGTGGCAGGTGACGCGTTATGGCAGGCCGAGTGAGGCGTTGCAACTCGTGCAGGTGCCGACCCCGACGCCAGGACCGAACGAAATCCTGGTTCGTTCGGCAGCCAGCGTGTGCAACTACAACGAGGTCGACGCCTGCTTCGGCCGCTATCTGACCATCAACCCACCCCTGCCCTACACCCTCGGCATGGAGGTGACCGGCGAGGTCGTCGCCACCGGCGACAACGCGCAGGCCTGGTTGGGGCGGCGGGTGATGGGGGTCAGTGCAGGAGCAGTCGGAGCGCACGCGGAGATGGTTCTGGCCGCGACCGACATGATGTTCGATGTGCCAGCAGACCTCGACGAGATCGAGGCGGCAGCGTTCTGCATTCCCTTCCATCTCGCCTACCTCGGTCTCCACGAGCGGGGCGGGCTGCGCGCCGGCGAGACGGTACTGGTGCACGCCGCTGCCGGGGGAGTGGGTTCTGCGGCCGTGCAACTTGCCGTGGCTGCAGGAGCCCGGGTGATCGCAACGGCCGGAAGCGCCGACAAGCTCGCCGTCGCCCGTGACCTCGGGGCCTCCGTGGCAATCGACTACCGCGCCGGCAGCTTCGTCGACGCAGTTCTCGACGCCACCGGCGGCCGCGGCGTCGACGTCTGCTTCGATGGAGTCGGCGGCGATGTGATGATGCAATCCCTCCGTTGCCTGGCCCGCGGCGGACGCCATCTCGTCATCGGTTTTGCCAGCGGCATCGAATCCGAGGAGGTGCCGATGGTGAGCGGACGAATGTTCTGCTTCGGGAACATCTCCGTGATGGGCGTGATCCTGTCGTACCACGACCCGGCGTCGCTCCCACCGGGCACCGGATACAACCCGTTTCCTCCCGAGGTCGGCAGGCGCGTCAACAACACCGTT
>JAYTRT010000359.1:0-1680 GCA_043746045.1 Actinomycetota bacterium
GACACCGAGCGCGTGGATCCAGTCGACGAGACGGGCCAGCAACGGACGGCTACGCGCGCCGATCGTGTCCAGCTCGTTGGACAGCGCCTGGCCGTTCTCGTCGTAGCTGTTCGTGGAGACGTACGAATGCACGAACGCCATCAGCTCGTCGACGAGCTGTTCCCAGGCATTGAACCCACAGATCACCGCGTCGGCGCACAGACCATCTGCTTCCGTCACCGGCCGGGGCTCGACGGAGCGGATCCCGAGGTCGTCGAACAAAGCGACGAGGCGTGTGGTTTCCGAGCCGGCCTGCTCCATCGCTGAGCGGAAGCTGCGCGAATCGATCGATTCGTGAAGATCGGCGACGCTCCAGCGGGGGAGTGATTCAGTTGAGCTCATCGGTGTCTCCTCTGTCCGCCATCCTGATCGATCCGTCGTACATGCAATCGGTGCGATGGATCGTGAAGCCCAGTTTGTCGTAGAGCGCCACCGCAGCGACGTTGTCGGCGTCGACGAACAGCATGCCGACGGTGCTCCCGCGCCGGGCGAGACTGTCCAGACCGGCGAGGGTCAGGGCGCGACCGAGGCCGAGCCCGTGGAAGTCCGGATCCACCGCGATCACGTAGATCTCACCGAGTCGCGTGCGCGGCTCATCGTGGATCTTGGTCCAGCAGAAGCCCGCCATTCGAGGTTCGCCGTTGTCGACAATCCTCTCGTGGATCAGAAATCCCAGCGGGTCGAACCACGGCTCGTCCATCCGGGCCAGCACGTTCGCAGCAGTCCAGGAGCCCTGCTCGGGATTCCACTCGAATGCCCTGGCGTTGAGCCTGACCCAACCGTCCAGATCACGCTGCGGGTCGAACGAGCGTGTTTCGATGTCGAACGACAGTCCGGTCGGCAACGGACGCCGCATCTGGTGAAGGCGCCGGCCTGCTGTCAGACCGAATGTGGCCGCCAGCGCCTCGTGAGCGCTGAGCGGGTTCTGCACCAACCATTCGACACGCGTTCCACCGCTCGACAGCACCGACTTCAGGACGAGTGCGAGGAGACGACCGCCGACACGGAGGACGTCGTCGAACGCCTGCGCCGTGAAGACCGTTTCGATCGTCCAGACGGAAGCGGATGCACCCGTCGACGACAGGGTCGCCTGCGCGTAGGCAATCGTGGGGTCGGAGTCGGGGGAGTGTCGACCCTGTGAGTCATCGACCAATCTGACCGTGATCAGGGTCGCGTCCACGCCGTGGCCGAGATCTGACCAGGCCTGATCCGACAACGGGCGGAAGCCGACGAGGGCCTCGCGATGATCGATGAAGCGACGGATCGCTTCGGTTTCGGCCGAGGCTGCGATCTGGTGCGTTCGCATCGAGACAACTGCGGACTGCACCTGATGCACTCTAGCCTTGACGCTCGTGGCTGGACCGAGGACCCCGAAGTCGAGAACGCGGGAGGTCAGCCGTCGTCTGACGGAGGTGTACCCCGTCGCGTTCTGCGAGTTGGACCACCGGAACGCGTTCGAACTGCTCGCGGCGACGATCATGTCGGCGCAGACCACGGACGCCCGGGTGAACATGGTCACTCCGACACTGTTCGCGACGTACCCGACGGCCGCCGATCTGGCCGCAGCGGACCCCTTCGTCGTCGAAGAGATCATCCGCTCGACCGGGTTCTATCAGAACAAGACCAAGAGCCTGATCGGGA
>JAYTRT010000360.1:0-1678 GCA_043746045.1 Actinomycetota bacterium
CGATCTGGCGAGGACCTCGGCGCGCTCCGGATCTTCGACCCGGAACGACCCGACGTCCCGATCCTCGCGGCTGGCGCGCCGTGGTTCATGACCGTGTTCGGCCGCGATTCGCTGCTCACCGGCTGGATGACGCTGCTCGCCGACCCGTCGCTCGCCCAGGGCGTGCTCGAAACCTTGGCCAGATTCCAGGGCGACGACGTGAACCCGGTCACCGAAGAGGAGCCTGGCAAGATCCTGCACGAGATGCGGTTCGGCCGTGCCGGCGGCCTGTCGCTGCGCGGCGGCGACGTGTACTACGGCTCGATCGACGCCACTCCACTGTTCGTGATGCTTCTCGGCGAACTCCACCGCTGGTGCCCCGCCGACGGCGCCGTGGACGAGCTCTTGCCGCACGCCGACCGTGCCCTTGCCTGGATCGAGACCTTCGGTGACCGGGACGGCGACGGTTACGTCGAGTACAAGCGGCAGAACGAGAACGGACTGGTCAACCAGGGTTGGAAGGACTCGTGGGACGCCATCCGTCACGCCGACGGCACGCTGGCCGAGCCACCGATCGCCCTCTGTGAGGTCCAAGGCTATGTGTACGCCGCGTACGTCACTCGGGCCCAGTTGGCCCATGAGGCGGGAGATGCCGCCACCTTCATTCGCTACCAAACCAAGGCGGAGAACCTTCGCCAGCGGTTCAACGAAGACTTCTGGCTCGAGGAGCACGGGACGTACGCGCTGGGCCTCGACCGCGACAAGAAGCCCATCGACGCCGTGGCATCCAACGTCGGACACTGCCTCTGGACCGGAATCGTCGACCCCGAGCGAGCCGGGTTGGTCGCTCGTCGACTGCTGTCCGACGACCTCTTCTCCGGATGGGGCGTCCGCACGCTGGCAACCTCGATGGCCGCCTACAACCCCGTCAGCTATCACAACGGCTCGGTATGGCCCCATGACAACGCAATCTGCGCCGCCGGTCTGGCCCGCTACGGGTTCATGGACGAGGCCCACCGGGTGATCGCCGCTCAACTCGATGTGGCCGTCGCCTATCGAGGGCGCCTTCCCGAGCTCTTCGCCGGTTTCGAGCGGGGCAATCCCGGAACCCCAGCGTCCTACCCGACCTCGTGTTCGCCCCAGGCTTGGGCCTCGGCGGCACCACTCTTGTGGTTGCGCACCCTTTTGCGACTCGACCCCTGGGCAGCGGGCGGCGAGGTGCGCGTCCACCCCGAGCTGCCGCCATGGATCCGCAAGCTACGGGTCGCCGGAATCGCCATCGCCGGGCAGGAGATCACGGTCGACGTGGAGGGCAACGACGTCCAAATCAGTGGGACCGGCGAACTCAAGGTGACCTTCGAACCGCGCATGCCAATGACGGAGTCATTCACACGACCAGCCTGACGAACCCAATCCCCACCCACCACACGCGTCCACCCCGATGTCACACGTCGACCGAGAAGCCCCCATCGCCAACCAGAGCGCCCACACCGTCGCTGTCGCGCTCGGAGCCAACATCTGCGTCGGCTTGGCCAAGCTGACAGCCGCCGTTGTCACCGGCTCCGCAGCGATGTGGGCGGAGGCGACACATGCGCTCGCCGATGTCGGCAACCAATTGCTGCTCGTCACTGCACAACGACGAAGCGCTCGAATGCCCGACAGCAAACACCCCTTCGGGTACGGCCGCGACGCCTACTTC
>JAYTRT010000361.1:0-5492 GCA_043746045.1 Actinomycetota bacterium
GTGGGGGTGGGGGTGGGGGTTGGGGTGGGCGGACGCCGACGACGATGGTCGCCTCGAAATCGTCGGAGGACTCGATTCTGGTGACGAGACCGCCATGCTCGAAGAGAACCGCCGACTGCGTTGCCTGCTCGTCGCTGACCTCGATCAACAGCGAGCCGCCGGGTTCCAACCAATCGGCCGCAGCATCGGCGATGCGCCGATGGACGTCCAGACCGTCGGGCCCACCGTCGAGAGTGACGCGGGGTTCGTGATCGCGAGCCTCGCGTGGCAACAGCGCAATCGCATCCGACGGGACGTAGGGCGCGTTGACGACGATCAGGCCGGTACGGCCTCGCAGACGAGCCGGCAACGGGCCGAAGAGATCGCCGCAATACACCGTCCCCCCGACCGTCGCCACGTTTCGCCGAGCGCAATCGACGGCCACGGTATCGATATCGGTGGCGTGGAGCTCGATCTCCCCCACCGATGCAGCAAGGGCGACGCCGACTGCCCCAGAGCCGCAACACATGTCGATCACGATGGTTGCCGGCGCGCAGAGGCCGGCTGCGACCTCGATCAAGAACTCGGTACGCCGACGTGGCACGAAGACGCCGAGATCGAGCTTGATCCGCAGCCCACAGAACTCGGCCCACCCGACGACCTGCTCGATCGGCCGGCCGCTGACACGGTGGCCAACCATCCACTCGAGATCGTCAGCCGTCGTCGCAGCACCGGTCAACAGGGCAGCTTCGTCCTCAGCGAAAACACATCCAGCCGCCCGCAGGCGCGACACGATGTCCGACCCGGACTCGTTCACCGTCATCCGAAGGGCGTCACGGCTAACCGAAGAACACGGACGCGACGTCGTTGAACAGGAACGGATCGACCGGTCGGGTCTGGCCGGTCGTCTCGGTCAACGGCACACGCACCATCGTGTTTCCGTGAAGCGCCGTCATATAACCCCATTGACGATCGTGCACAGCATCGATGGCCTCGACGCCGTATCTCGTTGCCAGCACCCGGTCGAAGGCAGATGGCGTTCCCCCACGCTGCACGTGACCGAGCAGGACCACACGTGTCTCGAGACCCGATCTGGCCTCGATCTCGGGTGCGAGCAGGTCGGCGATACCGCGAAGGCGCACGTGTCCGAACCGGTCGTACACCTTCTCGCGGCCGGGCATGCTCCCCTCTGCGGGTTCGGCGCCCTCGGCCACGACCACGATCGAGGCATATCGTCCCCGCTCGTGGCGGGCGCGGAGGATCTCGCACACAGCATCGACGTCGAAGGGCTGCTCCGGGATCAGGATCACCGTGGCGCCGCCGGCTATCCCGGCATGCGTCGCGATCCACCCCGAATGACGTCCCATGACCTCGACGACCATCACCCGGTCGTGGCTCTCGGCTGTGGTGTGCAATCGGTCGATCGCATCGGTCGCAATTTGCACGGCCGTGTTGAACCCGAACGTGGTGTCGGTCCCGACGATGTCGTTGTCGATCGTCTTCGGAACGCCGATGATGGGGAGCCCGAAGTCGCTGTGCAAGGAGCATGCGACGGACAGGGAACCATTGCCGCCGACGACGATCAGAGCGTCGAGTTGCATGTCGTCGAACGTCTTGATCACCCCGGCTGGCCCATCAGGCGTGTCGTACGGGCTACCCCGCCTGGTACCGAGCAGTGTTCCGCCCTTCGGCAACATGCCGCGCAACGAGCGGACGTCAAGTGGCATCGTTCGCTGTTCGATGACACCGTCCCACGCATCCATGAACCCGATGATCTCGTCGCCGTGGACCATCTCGCCCTTGCGGACCACCGCTCGGATCACTGCATTCAGGCCGGGGCAGTCTCCGCCCCCGGTCAACAGCCCGACACGCATGGCCCGACCTTATTCGACCTTCGACCATGCCGCATGGTAGGAACTGTGGATGGCATGGGATTCCTCGCGCAAGGTGCCGTGGCAGCGCCTGATCCGCGAGTGGCTGCTCTATGTCGGCATCGCTGCGGCCGCGTACATCATCTACTACACGACGAAGCACAAACCGTTGCAGATCGGACTGTTCGCCGGGCTGTTCGCGAGTGGGCCGATGTATCTCCTCTTCGGCAGCGTGCTGGCCAAGTTCGGCTATCAGCGCAAGACCATGAAGGAACTGCGCACACAACGCCCTCTCGCATCGGCTGCTCGATCGTCCCGGTCGAACTCCGGCGCATCGACGACGCCGACGAGAACTCGTCCCGCTCCGACCGGGCGCACATCCACCGGACCCTCGCAGTACCGCAAGCACAACAAGCCCAAGCGCCGCTGAGGCAGGTACGACGCGATGGGTGATGATGTCTGCGTCCTTGCCATCGATGCCGGCACGACCGGAGTCCGCACTCGAGCCGTGTTTGCTGACGATCGTCCGTCGCTGTCGTCGTATCGAGAATTCACCCAGTTCTTCCCTCGCCCCGGTTGGGTCGAGCACGATGCAGATGAGATCTGGGCCGCGGTCACGGCCACTCTGAACGACATCATCACGCAGCTGCATCGGCCGCCTGTTGCGATCGGCATCACCAATCAGCGAGAAACCGTCGTCGCATGGAGCCGGTCGACCGGTCGACCGCTGCATCGGGCCATCGTCTGGCAGGACAGGCGCACAGCTCAGCGCTGCGACGATCTGACGCGCCGCGGCGCGCTGCCGATGATCCGCGAGCGGACAGGTCTCGTGCTCGATCCGTACTTCAGTGGGACCAAGTTCGAATGGTTGTTGAACGAAGGCGGGGTCGCTGACACCGCCGACCTCGCGTTGGGCACGATCGATTCGTGGCTGCTGTGGAACCTGACCGGCGGAGACGTCCACGCCACGGATCCGTCGAACGCGAGCCGAACGATGCTGTTCGACATCCACTCGCTCAGCTGGGATCCGGAGCTGGCCGAGATGTTGCACGTGCCCATCCGAGCTCTGCCCGTCGTGATGCCGAGCAGCGGTCGGTTCGGCGTCACCAGCAATCGGTGCGGCGCTCCTGCGGGCATCCCGATCTCCGGCATCGCCGGCGACCAACAGAGCGCACTCTTCGGCCAAGCCTGCTTCGTGGCCGGGATGGCCAAGAACACATATGGAACCGGCAGTTTCATCCTGCTCAATGTTGGTGAGCACTGCCCCGCCCCGACGGATGGAATGCTCACCACGGTTGCCTGGACGCTGGCCGACGGCACCACCGCGTACGCACTCGAAGGGGCGATCTTCGTCACTGGTGCGGCAGTGCAATGGCTTCGCGATGGGCTACAGATCATCGACGAAGCCAGTGAGGTCGGGCCGCTCGCGGAGACAGTCCCTGATTCGGGCGGAGTCTCGTTCGTGCCGGCCTTCACCGGCCTCGGTAGTCCCTGGTGGGATCCCTACGCGCGTGGAACCATTCTGGGCATCACGCGCGGAACTGGTCGGGCTCACATCGCTCGGGCCGTCGTCGAATCGATGACACATCAGGTGCGCGACGTCGTCGACGCGATGTCGGACGCGTCGGGCACGATCGTGCGTGACCTGCGGGTCGACGGTGGGGCCTCGGCGATGGACATGATGCTGCAGATGCAGGCCGATCAGCTCGGCGTGACCGTACGCAGACCCGTCGACCAAGAGACAACAGCCCTCGGCGCAGCGTTTCTGGCAGGTTTGGCCGAAGGTGTATGGCCTTCGCTCGACGCAATCACCGATCGATGGCGACTCGACGCCGCGTTCTCACCGAACGCCGACCGCACCGCCGCCGATCACCAGCACGCGCAGTGGCTACGAGCGGTCGAGCGAAGTCGCGAGCAGGCCGTCGACGACGCGCCCGAGTAACCACACCTGCGACCGCTCGCGCGTGTGAAAAGGGCGATCGCTCCGCCCGGTCGCGACGGAAATCCCTGCGCGGGGAAGGTGCACCCACACCACGTCGCCCGGAGAGGAGGCAGCAAACTCACCGGCCGGGATGTGACGGCTGCCGGCGAAAAACGCGGCCAACCAACCCTTGTCGGGCGTCTTGCCACGCTCGACGAGCACGTCAGGAGCGACGTCGCCATCGTCGATGCGCATCGCCAGCGACCACGACCCGTCGACGAGATACTGCAGCTGATCACAGAACGCATCGAGCCGTTTGTCCGGCTCGGTTTCGACGAGACTGGCCGAGATCTCCAGCGCGAGCATGCCGGCGTCAGGACGACCGGCTTCGATCGGTCGGAGATCCTCGATCGCGACTCCATCGACCTGGGCGATCTCGGCCAGCAGTAGCTCTCGGCTGACCCCGTCGGGCAAGCTGACGACCAGTTCGTCGATCGCGCTACCGCCCCCCCGCTCGAGAATTTCGATGCCCACGACGTCGCCGTGCACCGCCCCGATTCGACTCGCCACCTGCCCGAGCGCGCCGGGACGATCGGGAAGCCACACCCGCACGACGTAAGAACCCACGGCCGCAACGTAGTCAGGGAACCGTCCTCAACTATGGCCAATGTGTGACGGGTCGATGAATTGGCTCGTTCCTGCTCAGCCGGGGCAGCCCAGGTGCGATCGCCCGAGCCCGGGGCAGCTCAGCCGAGCTTGGTCAGGCCGCGCTTCAGATTGCGCAGGCCTTGGGCAATGCGCTGCTCGTTCTCGATCAGGGCAAAGCGAACGAAGCCTTCGCCACCGGGTCCGAAACCTGCGCCAGGCGACAGCGCCACCTCGCACTCGCGCACGATGTGTGAGCAGAACTCGATCGAGTCCATGTCCTTGTACGGCTCGGGAATCGGAGCCCACACGAACATCGAACCCCTCGGCTTGGGAATCTGCCAGCCGATCCGGGCGAGACCGTCGATCAGCGCATCGCGGCGACCCTGGTAAATCGCGCAGATCTCCTCCGGGTAGTCCTGGGCCTCGTTCATCGTCACGGTCGCAGCGATCTGAACCGGCTGGAACATGCCGTAGTCGAGGTAACTCTTCAGTTTGACGAGGGCCTGGACGACTTCGGCATTGCCGACCAGGAACGCACTGCGCCATCCGGCCATCGAGAAGCTCTTGGTCATGCTGTACAGCTCGACGGCACATTCCATGGCGCCCTCGGCCTGCAGGATGGACGGCGGCTTGTAGCCGTCGAAACCCATGTCGGCGTAGGCGAAGTCGTGAACGACGATCATCTCGCGTTCTCGGCAGAAGTCGACGACGCGTTGCATGAAGTCGAGATCGACGACGGCCCCCGTCGGGTTGTGGGGGAAGGAGATCACCAGCACGCGTGGCTTCGGCCAACCAATGTCGTATGCCGTTGTCAGGCTGTCGAAGAAGTCGCCGGTGAAGTCGCCCTGGACCCGCGAATCGGCGAGATGGCGCATCGGCACCTGGCGCAGATCGGCACCGGCGAACAGCGGCCCGTAGATGTGGATCGGGTAACTCGGGCTGGGCACGATCGCCGCATCGCCGCGATCGAGCAGCACCCACATCAGGTGGCTGAATCCTTCTTTCGATCCGATCGTGTTCGTGATCTCCAGCTCGGGATCGAGGGTCACGTTCCACTTACGCAAGTACAGCGC
>JAYTRT010000362.1:0-5490 GCA_043746045.1 Actinomycetota bacterium
ACCATCGAGATCGACCTCGATCAACTCAAGCCGTTGATCAACGGGCCACATTCACCTGACCGGGCCAACCGGGTCGGTGCGGCCGTCGGCAAGGAGGCAGCGATCAACGGTTGGCCGCTCGAGATCAGCGCAACACTCATCGGCAGCTGCACGAACAGCTCGTACGAGGACATCACGCGAGCTGCCTCGGTGGCCCGTCAGGCGTCAGCGGCCGGGCTGATGGTCAAGACCGATCTGTTGATCAGTCCGGGGTCCGAGCAGATCCGGGCGACGATCGAGCGCGACGGTCTACTGGCCGACCTCGAGGCAATCGGCGCGACCGTGCTGGCCAACGCCTGTGGCCCGTGCATCGGCCAGTGGGACCGCCCGCCGGAGGACAACGGCAAGGTCAACACCATTGTCAACAGCTTCAACCGCAATTTCCCGAAGCGCAACGACGGCTCGGCGAACACCCTGAGCTTCGTCACATCGCCCGACACGGTCATCGCTCTCGCACTGGCGGGGCGACTCGACTTCGACCCGACCACGGACACGATCACCAGCCCGAGCGGCGTAGAGATCAAGCTCGAAGCCCCCGTTGGCGAAGTGCTCCCCGACGCCGGCTACGACCGCGGCCAGAACACATTCACCCCTCCCCCGGCGGATGGCTCCGACGTCGTGGTCGAGGTCTCCCCGACGAGCGACCGTCTGCAGTTGCTGCAGCCGTTCGCGGCATGGGACGGCAACGACTACCTGGGCCTGCCGGTGCTGATGAAGGCCCAGGGCAAGTGCACGACGGACCACATCTCGGCTGCCGGCAAGTGGTTGAAATTCCGCGGCCATCTCGAGAACATCAGCGGCAATCTGTTCCTCGGCGCCGTCAACGCTTTCGGCGGCGCGGTCGGCGAAGGCAAGAGCGCGATCGACGGAACGGTCGGCAGCTATCCCGACCTGGCCAAGAAGTACGGCGAGGCAGGCATCGAGTGGTGCGCGATCGGCGACCGCAACTACGGTGAGGGTTCATCGCGCGAGCACGCTGCGATGGAGCCCCGCTTTCGCGGAGGCGTGGTCATCTTCGCACGCAGCTTTGCCCGGATCCACGAGACCAACCTCAAGAAGCAGGGACTCGTCCCGCTCACGTTCGCCGACGGCGCGACGTACGACCTGATCGGTGAGGACGACCGGATCAACGTCGTCGACCTCCCCCCGGTTCCCGGCCAGAACGTGCGGTGTCAGATCGTCAAGCCGAACGGCGCGCTGATCGACTTCGAGGGCGTGCACACGTTCAGCCCCGAGCAGATCGAGTGGTTCCGCGCCGGATCAGCTCTCAACGTCGTTCGTCGCAAAGTGGCCGACGCCGCCGGCTGATCCACTCGTGGTCGAGCGCAGACCGGCCGCGATCAGCCCTGCAAACAGGATCGCGTTGGCCGCGATCAACAACCATGGCGAGGCGGGCGGGTGCCAGCGGGCGTCGGTGAACAACCACGACCCGTTGGTCCCGACCGTGTAACGACGCAACGCCGTCCACAGCGTCGCCACTTCCACCACGCCGGCTGAGACGAGTGCCGCCATCGTGATCGCTCGTCGGCGCAGCACGGTCGAGGACCAATCCGATGAGCCGAGTACGACCAAGCCAACGGCTGTCGGAATCGAGTATCGACCCTGCCAGATGAAGCCGATCCGACCGGCGAGCACCGTCTCGAATGCGACCGGGAAGAGGATCACGCTGGCGAGGACGAACAGCCAGGCCAATCGTGGCCGGGCCGCCGATCGCACCGCCGCCAAACCGCAGCCGGCGACCATCAGCCACCACAGCCACTGCACGATCCAAGGGGCGCTGAACTCGAGCCATCCGAGTGAGCCACCGATCTCGTGAAGTGTGTCGGCGGTACCTGTCAGCGATTTCCAGAAGACGTGCGCCAGCGACAGGTGCGTTGCGGCGCGGGCATCGCTGACGGCGACGCTCGTCGCCCGACTCCACACGAACGAGGCGACGACGCCGACGAACGGACCCGCCAACAACACTGCCCATGCTCGACGGGAAAGACGAATCCGGCGGTACGCCGGACGTCGAACCACCCAGATCACAACCAGGACAGTCGCGACGAAGACCGCCGAGACCGGCCGGACGATGATCGCGATGCCGCACGGCACGCTGATCCATGCCAGATCGGACGCGCTCGAACGGTCAGCCGTCCGCAGTCGTTCGACACCGGCCCAGGCCAACAGAGCAAGGGCGATCTCCATCGAGCTCGGGTTCACGACGCCACCGAGGAACCAGACCACGGGCGAGATCGCCGCGATGACGACGATCACGCCGTTGTCGGCCGGCGTCCGGCGAACACGCACCATCGCTGCCCCGATCGTCGCTGCGAACAGCGCTGCGGCGAAGATCCGGTACCAATCGACCACCGCGGTCTCTCCGATCAGCCGGACGGGAAGTCCGACCGCTGCGTAGTACCACGGCGCGTTGGTACCCGCCGACGACGCGACACGGCGCAGACCCACCGCCTGGCTGTCGCCGTCAGCGCACGTCGACGGAATCCGTTTGTCGTGCCGGTAGCAGCTCGGATCGCCAGTCGCGAGGGGAGCCGCGACCGTCTCGGCACGGAATCCCGTGACCAGCCCCGGAACTGTCGCGCCGATGATCTGGCCGTCGGCAACCCCGGCAGCACGTAGGACGTGCCCGGTTTCGTCCGGGCCGCCGTACCGACCGATGGCGAGGGCCCACGTGACGCAGATACCGAAGACCAGCAGGCTCGTCACTGCCCAGTCGATCAGCCGCTGCTTCCGACTCGGCACCACCCGAAGCTAGCGTACGATCATGAGCCAAACGTCACCGCGCCCGACTCGAACCGCCCTTGTCCGCGGCATCGGCGCGCTCGTTGTGATCGTTGTCATCGTGGCCATCGTGCTCGTCGTGCGATCGAACGGTTCGGACTCGAAATCGTCGACCAGTACGGTCTCCAGCGGACCGGCGGTGATCAAGAGTTCGGCGACGGTGACCGGCATCACCGGGGTCGGTGGTGGGGCCAGCACGTCGAGCACCGCCGTTGCCGCGAACCACGTCGTCGGGCGCACGCTCGTCGCGTCGGGCACGTTTGCCTGCGCCACGCCGGGAACGTGGAAGCTGTTCAACGATCTCGGAATCACGGTGCAGGTGGCCGAACCAGCAGCCAATGCAACCTGCGGCGACAAGATCCTCGATCTCCCGGCCGGATACTGCTCGACCGCGCCGTGCACATCGGTGCCGGACGATTGGAAGGTCGTCCAGCAGGCCGGAGTCACGCCACAGGTGACGGTGTTGGTGATCGCCCCGACGGGTGCCGGTACAGGGCAATTCCTGTGCATCAAGGACTCAGTCGCTCAGAACAAGCAGATCCTTCCGCTGGCGACACCGATCGAACAGGCCTGTGCCTCGGCGACGTCTGGTTCGATCGAGATCCCCTATGTGCCGATCGCAACGTCCGACATTCCGTACGTGCCGACGCCGGCCTCGGTCGACATCCCTCCGAGTACGAGCTGAGAGGCATCCGATGGAACTGGGCAGTGCAATTCGCGAAACCGGGGCGGTTCGCCGCTTCACCGACGAACTGGTGGACGATGCCACCGTCTATCAGTTGCTCGACGACGCACGATTCGCGCCGAGTGGCGGCAACCGACAGGGTTGGAGGGTCGCCCTGATCAAAGACGTCGAGCTACGCCGACAACTCGGCCAACTGATGAGGCCGGTCTGGGACGAGTACATCGCGATCGGAGCGACCGGACGAACGCCGTTCAACAGCGTCGATGCGGCGACCGACGCCGCCGACGGCACACCGCTGGTCATCACGCCGGGGATACCCAACGACATCATCGACGGCATCGTCGACATCCCTGTCGTGATGGTCGTCGCCGCCGACATGTCGCTGGTTGCGATGATGGACCGCGACCTCGACCGCAAATCGATCACCGGCGGTGGATCGATCTATCCGTTCTGCTGGAACCTACTGCTCGCCGCGCGTAGCCGCGGTCTGGGTGGCGTGCTGACCACGTTCCTCGCCCGGGCAGAGGTCGCTGCGGCGCCACTGTTGGGTCTCCCCGACACGTACGCGATTGCCGGCGCCGTGTTCATCGGCAGGCCTGTCCACCAGCCGACGCGTCTCAAACGTCAACCGGTCGAGGAATTCACGACCGTCGACTCGTTTGTCGGCGAGCGCTTCGATGGATGAGCGGGTCGACCCACAGCTGTGCACCGACGAGGTCACCACACTCGTCGAGTTCCTCGATTGGTACCGGGCGACGGTGTTCCTCAAGATCGATGGATTGACCGACGAGCAGGCCAGAATGCGCTCGGCACCGCCCAGCACGTTGAGCCTCGTCGGCATCGTCCGGCACATGGCCGAGGTCGAGCGGACATGGTTCCGGCGCCGGTTCAGCGGCGAGCAGATCGAACCGATCTTTTACACCGAGACCGACACCGACCGCGATATCGACGCCACGGAAGCGGACACGATTGCCGAGGCTGTCGCAGCCCTCGCCGCGGAAATCGCCATCGCGCGCAGCATCACCGCCACATCGAACCTGGACCAGCACGGTCAGCGGCTGCTCGAGGGCGACCCGGTCAACCTGCGGTGGATCCTCGTGCACATGATCGAGGAGTACGCGCGACACGCCGGCCACATGGATCTGCTTCGCCAAGCGGTGGATGGCCAGACAGGAGACTGAGGCGGTCCGACTCGTCGGTCATTCGAGCGGATCGTTGTCGACACTGAGCAGTGTGAACGTCACGACGATCCGGAAGTGGATGTCGGTCGGTGTGAAATCCGGGTGCGAACATGCGACGAGCGACACGCTCGGGACCGGAGCGTCGAGGCCGGCGTTGTAGATGTTGGCGGCGTCGGTGTCGGTGATGTGGCGACCGAAGTAGCCGTAGTGGAAGATGCGTCCGTCGGGCACGTCGATCGAGATCTCATCGCCGGGGCCCATCAGATGTAGATATCGGAGCAACCCGCCGTGCTCTGTACGGTGCGCGAACAGAACCATGTGACTGTGCTCGCCGGCGTAGCCGGTGCCCGGCCAATGGCCGACGTTGCCTGCATTGACCACAGGATCGCTGACGCCCTCGAGCACATTCGCCACGCGATCGAGCTTCGGGATGTGAAGCACGTAGGGCAACGACGCCGGCGGAGTCGGGGGCGGGATCACGTTGACCGGCACCAGTCCGTCACCCAGCACCGGCGTTCCGATGAAGTAGCCGGCAACATCGACGATCAGTTGTCCACCGGTCTGGGTGTAGATGGCGACACCCGCTGTCGACGTGCGCAGGATCGCGTGGTTGGCAACGGTCTGATTCTTGGAGGATGCATTGAGGTTCGAGGCCACGGGCCGGTCGGTTCGCGCCGGGTATCCCGTGAAATATCCCGGGCCACGAGTTTCGGTGGTGGTCAGGTTGACGACAACGGCCTGCGATTGCGCCCGTCCCGCATAGTCGAACTCGGCCACCCAACCGGGATACAACCGGCCGTACGT
>JAYTRT010000363.1:0-5486 GCA_043746045.1 Actinomycetota bacterium
GCGCCGGCATAGAACGCGCACCTCCCGATGTCCGCCTCGATGCCGTCGACACATCGCTCGGCGAAGAGGGTGCAGGCTCGGGTGAGGAGACCGATCGAGTCGATCAAGTTCGCGGCCATCATCGGCTGATAGGTGTTCAGCTCGAACGCGCCCTGCGAACCAGCGAAGGCGATTGCCGCATCGTTGCCGATCACCTGGATCGCCACCTGGGTGACCATCTCGCACATCACCGGATTGACCTTGCCCGGCATGATCGACGACCCGGCCTGCAACTCGGGGAGACGAATCTCGCCGAGTCCGGTGGCCGGACCACTGCCCATCAGACGGATGTCGTTGGCGATCTTGATCAGCGCCACCGCCAACCCGCGCAGATGACCGGATGCCTCGACCAGACCATCGCGAGACGCCTGCGCCGCGAAACGACTTGGCGCGATCGAGAGGTCGACGCCGAAGCGAGTCGAGATTCGAGCGATGACATCGGCTCCGAACCGGGGCGAGGTGTTGAGACCGCTTCCGACAGCGGTGCCACCGAGTGGTACGCGACCGATCCGTGGCAGCGCCCCCGCGAGCCGCTCCGAGGCCTCGCGCAATTGCTCGGCGTACCCGTCGAACTCGTCCCCGAGGAAAACCGGAACCGCGTCCATCATGTGCGTGCGTCCGCTCTTGACGACCGACGCGAACCTCGCCGCCGCTGTGTCCATCGAGTCCGTCAACCGCGAGACTGCCGGGAGGAGAGCGTGCGTGATCTGGACGACGGCGGCAACGGTGACCGCCGTCGGAAACGTGTCGTTCGACGATTGACCGAAGTTGACGTGGTCGTTCGGGTGAACCGTCAAACCGCTCGACGCCGACGCGAGATTGGCCACCACCTCGTTGACGTTCATGTTGGTGGACGTGCCCGATCCGGTCTGGAAGATGTCGATCAGGAACTGATCGTCGTAGAGTCCTGACTCGACCTGCGATGCCGCAACGGCGATCGCCGCAAAGCGAGCGATCGCCGCCGCCCTGCCCGCTTCGGACTCACGGTTTTCGGACTCACGGTTTTCGGACGAATTTTCGGCGATCCATTCGGCGCCGTTCACGACGGCCGCATCGGCTTTGATCGCCGCCAGCGCGTGCACGATCTCGAGCGGCAGCGGACGACCGGACACCGTGAAGTTGGAGAGTGCCAACTCGGTTTCGTGGCCCCAGAGCGGAGTCGCTGGACGGACGTTCGAAGGGCGGTCGGTCGTCATGGGCCCAGAGTAAGCCCGTTTGCGGTGCATCCGCGCCGGGTAGCACCACACCATGAGCAACGCCCCGACACCGCGAGATTCGTCCGGAACGAGCACGACGAGCACGACCATGAAGAGCACGACAACGAACACCACAACGAACACGACAACGAACACGACAACGAACGTCTCCGAGCTGCGCGACGCCCTCGACGACGGTCGATTCGTCGTGCTCACGGCCGGCACCGGCCAGCTCCGAGCACGCCCGTTGACACTCCTGGAGGTGGACGAGGCAGGCACTCTCTGGTTCCTTGTCGACAACAACGAGAAGTGGGTCGAGGCTCTGCGGCTCGACGCGTCGGTGAACGTCAACGCCGATCGTCAGTCCGATGGCCGTTGGGTGTCTGTCAGCGGGCATGCCGACACCACACAGGATCGGCAGCGGATCGACGATCTGTGGACGCCGGCGGCAACGGCGTTCTGGGACTCCAAGGATGATCCCGGCATCGCCGCACTTGCCGTTCGACCGGTGACCGTCGACATCTGGCAGAGCCACAAATCGACCATGGGTCGGATCTTCGCGATCGGCAAGGCAGCCCTCGGCGGAAACACCGACGACATCGGCGAGCACCGCACCCTGCACATCGCTGTCGACTGATCGTCAACCGATCTGTGCACGACAGCGCGCCGGATTCATTCACCGAACGACACATAGAGTTGGCCAGATGATCGCCCGCCGAGCTCGTTCCGCTGCCTGCGCCGCACTCCTGCTTGCCGGTTTCACCGCGTGCAGCAGTAACGCCAGCACAGTGTCGTCGGTGCCCACGGTCGTGTCCTCGACGCCGGCGATCCCCGCCACCGCCGGAACATCGACCAACGGAACGCCGACCACCGCGACATCGACCACGCACGCTGCGACCACCGCAGGTTCGACCACTGGCAGCCCGCCGACGACCGAACCAGCTGTCGCCTCGTCGACCCCGACCAGCAGCGACTCCTCGACACCGGACTCGTCACGGCCGTCGAGCCGGACCTGTGTGGCACCCACGAACACGACTCCGGTCGATGCGGTGGCATTCGATGCAGCCCCGAGCGACAGCACGACACCGAACAGTGGAAGGCAGGATTGGAACATCACCTCGTTCGACGGAACAGTCATCCGCGCCCACTGGTTTCCTCTCCCTCGCCTCGCCGCCGGCACGACCGCTCCGACGGTCTTGATGGGTCCCGGGTGGGGATCTGCAGGTGACACCAAGATCGGTTCGGTCGGCGGCGACGCGAACATCGCCTCGTTGCAGCTTGCCGGCTTCAACGTCCTGACATGGGACCCGCGCGGGTTCGGCCAGTCGACGGGCGTGGTCGAGGTCGACAGTCCCGATTTCGAAGGGCGCGACGTACAGCAGCTCCTCGACTGGGTGTCGACCCAGCCGCAGGTGCAGCTCGATGCGACCCGCGATCCGAGGGTTGGCATGGTCGGCGCATCATACGGTGGTGGCATCCAGCTGATCACGGCTGCGATCGACTGCCGGATCGACGCAATCGTGCCCATCATCGCGTGGCACTCCCTGCAGACCAGTCTGTTCAAGGCCGACACCCCGAAAACGGGCTGGGCCGCATTCTTGGCCGTTGTCGCAACCGGTCACCAACTCGACCCGACGATCGGCCGCTCGGACAAAGCAGGATTGACGGGGGTCGTCGACCCGGCCGACGTGCAGTGGTTCGCCGATCGTGGGCCCGGTGACCTCGTCGCCAAGATCGATGTCCCCACACTCATCATCCAGGGCACAGTCGACACCCTGTTCACGCTGCAGGAGGGTGCCGACAACTATGCGGCACTACTGGCCGACCACGTTCCTGTGTCGATGTTGTGGTTCTGCGGCGGTCACGGCGCATGTCTGACGCCGCCGGGCAACACGTCGCGTTCGGGCGCCGCTGCGATTGCCTGGCTTCGTCACTATGTGAAGAGGGAGACGGACGTCGCCGTCGGAAGCGCGTTCGAATTCGTCGACCAGGGCGGCGTGTCGTACACCGCCGATCAATTCCCCCCGGCCCCCAGCACGCCGTTCACGGCGACCGGTTCGGGAACGCTGCAACTCGTCGCCACAGGCGGCGCCGGTCCGGCGACGCTTCAATCTGCAGCGGGTCTTGCGCCCCTGATCGCCCCGATCACACCGGGGAAGGCGACAAATGCCGTGAACGTCGCTATTTCGATGACCGCGCCAGGAACGAACGCGCCGGTCGTGATCGTCGGCGCGCCGGAGCTGAAGCTCTCGTACTCGGGGACCGTCCCCGCGGGTTCGGCGCCGACTCGCGTCTTTGCCCAACTGATCGACGACACCACCGGACTCGTCGTCGGAAATCAGATCACGCCGATCGCAGTGACGCTCGACGGCCAGATGCACACCACCGCCGTACCCCTCGAGATGATCGCCTTCACGGCGTACCCGTCGAACACGATGACCCTGCAGATCGTGGCCACGACAGTTGCGTACGCAACACCCCGACTCGGTGGCAGCATCGCCTTCCAGTCGATCGACGTCTCCTTACCAGCCGTGACCGGCGTCACGGCCGTGACCGGATGACCCCGAGGTCGATGACGCCGAGGTCGATGACGCCGAGGTTGATGACGCCGAGGTCGATGACAAGGGTCGGCGTCCTGAGCGAACAGCCCGTCAGCCGTGATGCAGGTTGGTGGCGAAGAAATCGAGCGTGCGTTGCCACGCGTCAGCCGCCGCCTCGGCGTTGTAGCTCGACCGCCGATCACAGTTGAAGCCGTGCTGTGCCGAGGGGTACCTGACGATCTCGGTCGGCTGGCCGGACGAAGCAGCAGCGACGCGTAGCTCTTCTACCTGCTCGACGGGGATGCCCGTGTCCAGGTCGCCGAACAGGCCGAGCCACGGAACAGTCAACTTCGGCGCCAACTCGACGAGTGGCGGGAAGCCGAATCGCCCGGTGGTCAGTCCGCCGCCGTAAAACGTCACCGCAGCGCCGACCGCACGTTCGACGGCCGTGACCAAGGCGAGCGTCCCACCCATGCAGAAGCCGACGACCCCGATCGCACTGGGAGCAAATCCGGCTTCGGCGGCGTGGATCAATGCTGCATCCAGATCGTCGAGAATCGTCTCGGGGGCCAAGCCTGCGAAGTGCGGACCGACAAGCGACATGTCGTCATAACCGAGTTTCGGATCCCCGGTGCGATGGAACAGGTGCGGCGCGATTGCAAACCAACCCTCGGCCGCAAGACGACTGCACACATCCTCGATGTGATCGTTGACCCCAAAGGCCTCCTGGATAACGATCAGCGCGCCTTTGGTGGTTCCGGACGGGGCATGGACTGAGAGCGGAGTGGGAGCCGGCATCCACCCGACTGTATCCGTCGGCTTCGACGCCGACCAACGTCGGCGACGTCGGGATTTCGCACGAAGATCACGCCGTCAGGGGACCGCGAAGATACGCCGGAAATTGTTCAAGGAGCGAGCCGAGCCCTTCTTCGTGACCCGGCCCTCGCTGATTGCTCGACGCAACGTGAGTCGGCCCTGGCGGATGTCGACCCAGACCCGGGCCGTTGATTCCAAGATGAGATCTGGCGTCTCGTGGGCCGCCCCGCGGCCGTTCACCGAGGACAGCGTGATGTCCTCACCGTCGATTCGCAGGAGGTAACGCTCGTCGATCCCGGCAGCAGCGCCGGAGTCGTAGTAGGCAGCGATCATCGCGTTCGAGCCGGTCCAGGGACGGATGTACTGATCGTCGGTGGGCTCCTCCAAGAGCGGCATGCCCCACTTCGCAAGGCTGCGCATCACAGGAATGACGCTGCGCCCACGTTCGGTTGCGGTGTAGACCGAACGCGCGGCGGGAGGCGGCAATTCCTTCGACGAGATCAGTCCCTGGTCCGTCATCGCGCGTAGCCGCTGCGTGAGCAGCGTGGGGGCGATACCCGGAAGGTGAGTGCGCAGATCGGTGAATCGCTGATCACCGATGATCAACTCACGCATGATCAACAGCGTCCACCGGTCGCCGAGCACGTCGAGCGCGCGTGCGATGGGGCAGTACTGCTCGTCGTAGCGAACTGTTGCTGGCATCCGGTTCCTCCTGCGACTTCTTGGCGAATGATTGCACGAAACGGTGTGGGCGAGAACAGTCAACCGGTCCAGCGAGTGTGAAAGGTCTCGGCGATCAGCGCTCCGGTGCTCGACGCGATGGTGCCCTGCTCGAGCGCGATGCCGGCTGCGCTCGTGCGTGTCACGAAGACACCCTCCAACCAACCATCGTCGA
>JAYTRT010000364.1:0-1673 GCA_043746045.1 Actinomycetota bacterium
TCCAAGTGCCGACGCACCGATTGCGCTGCGGCGGAGGTCGTCTCCAGCAGGACGTCGATGGCGGCCATCACCGTCACCTCGGCGTGATCGCGGCCGGCGAGTCGCAGACCGTCGTCGATGCGAGCGCGAATGCCGAGCGCCGCTGCCACGTCGCCCGCTTCGATGATGATCAGATCAGCCAGCCGGATTCCGATGGCGAGGGCGCGGTCGTCGAACCCCTCGATCACCACCAGCGACTGCCCTTGGGGCGAACGCGGCGTGATCGACGGTCCGCGAACGCTGAAGAAGCGTCCTTCGAAGTTCGTGTAGTGCAGGCGATCGCGGTCGATGTAGCGGCCTGAGGGGATGTCACGAATCACTGCATCGTCCTCCCAGCTGTCCCACAACTGTCGAACGACGTCGATTGCCTCACCGGCCTCTGCGTACAGGTCATCCGTCGAGGCGACGCCGCGACGACCGAAATGCGACGCTTCGGCCTCCGTCGCGGACACGTCGACCAACCATCCCGCGCGCCCGTGGCTGACGAAATCCAACGTCGCCACGTTCTTCGAGACGTGGAACGGCTCGGTATGCGTCGTGGTCACCGTCGGCACGAGTCCGATCGAGTCGGTCATCGGAGCAATTCTGGCCATCGTCAGCAGAGCATCCAACCGTCCGCGAACATGGTCGACACGGTTGGATTGCAGGCCGAAGGCGTCATCGAGGACCACGAAGTCGAGCCGACCCCGCTCCGCCAATCGAGCGAGCTCGACGGAGTGGGCCGCCTCGAACAATCGCTCCGGCTGAGCACCGGACAGGCGCCACGCGGCCGGGTGGCTGCCGGCTCCATCGATGTGCACTCCGAGGTGGAGATGCCTGGGATCGGACCGGCGCACGTTCACCGTTGCTCAAACCCGACCGAACCGCTCGACATTCCCGAACCAGTCGACATTCCCGAACCGCTCGACATTCCCGAAATCGCATTCATCCCGTGATCAACGCGACGACAGCTGCCCAGGCCTCACTCGTCGGGTCGATGAACGCAAAGTGGTCGGCACCGGCGACATCGACGACTCGCAACGACTTGGGCTGTGGCGCCGTTGGATCCGGAACGGCAAAGACGGCCGGCACGGTGTCGTCGAGTGTGCCGCGCACGACAGCCAGAGGCACATCTCCTGTCGACGAGGGGGTGGCGACGGCGTATCGGTCCGGATACTGCCCGACGGTGCCGCCGATGAAGTCGGTGACTGCGCCACCACCGAGGCCGAGACGGTCACCCGAGACCATGTCGAACACCGGGGCTTCACCGATCGCAAGACGTGGGACGACGGCAGGTGATGCGCCAGGCGCCCCCGCCGGCAGCGTCGAGCGACCCGCCGCCCACAACGACAGCTGACCGCCGGCGGAGTGGCCGACGAGAACCACATCGTGCAGGTCGAGCCGATGTGTCGGCGCGAACGAGACGAGAGAATCGATCGCTGCAGCAACGTCGTCGAGCGTGCCCGGGTAGCCGCCGCCGGCTTGACCGACCCGTCGGTATTCGATGTTCCACGCCGCGTATCCGCGCCCTACGAGGTCGGCCGCCAGTCCGTTCATCAGATCGAGTCCGTACTCGGCGCGCCAGAACCCGCCGTGAATCAGAACGACCACCGGGACCGATGTGGCAGAAGTCGTCGGCAACCAGAGCTGACCGA
>JAYTRT010000365.1:0-1671 GCA_043746045.1 Actinomycetota bacterium
TGTTGCGCGAACGGCGGGGGCAGCGAGCCGACCACAACACAGTTCAGTGGTGTCACGGATGCCGGCGGCTCGCACTACCTGCAGGTCGACGTCGGAGCGATCGACGATCCCAAACTGGCTGGGCTCCCGGTGGCCGTGACCGCGCAGGCCACGGTGACGGACGTGAACCGTCAGTCGATCGGCTCGACGACGAGCCTCCTGGTGCATCCGGCCGCCGACTACGTCGGCCTACGCGGCGATCGTACGTTCGTCAAGCAGGGCGATCCACTCGACATCGAAGCCATCGTCACCGACATCGAGGGCAAAGCGGTGCCGGGCCGCACGCTGGTCGTCACTGCAACCCGAAGTACATCGGTCTTCGAGAAGGGTGCGTACACCACCAACGAGGTTGATCCGCAGACCTGCAATGTCACGTCCGGGACAGTTCCAGTGACGTGTTCGTTCACCACCGGGACGGGCGGCGAGTACACGATCAGTTCGAACGTCGTCGACGATTCAGGACGCTCGAGCCGCTCTCAATTGACCCGCTGGGTCAGCGGACAGGTCGTCACGCCGACTCGCAACGTCGAACAACAGGTTCTCACCGTTGTCCCCGACCACCAGAAATACGCACCCGGTGACACGGCCCGGCTGCTCGTCCAGTCTCCATTCGCCACAGGCGACGGCCTCATCACGCTCAGTCGGGGAGGCATCGTCTCGACAACGAGATTCGATGTCGTCGACGGTTCTGCGATCGTGCCGGTGACCATCACCGACGCCGACATACCGAACATCGACGTGTCGATCGAGGTGGTCGGTACGGCACGCCGTGCTGCCGACGACGGAACACCGTTGCCGAACGCACCCTTGCGACCGGCGTTCGCTGTCGGTGGATTGACGCTGTCGATCTCGACCGCATCGCGTGCTCTCGACGTCACCGTCGTTCCGCGGTCGGCGACCGTCACGCCGGGCACCTCCACCGCCGTCGACGTCACCGTCAAGGATCCGAGCGGGGCACCCGTCGCAGGGGGGCAACTCGCTGTGGTCGTGGTCGACGAGGCCGTGCTCGCCCTGAGCGGGTACACCCTCGATGATCCGCTGAGCACGTTCTACGGCCAACTCCCGTCGTACCTCGCCGCGCAGTACGGCCGGTCGAGCATCGTCCTCGCCAACCCTGCAGCCGTGGCACCGGGGCAATCGCAACAGACATCGGCCACGACAGCTGCATCGACTGCAACAGCCGCTGACGGAGCCGCGACCACCACGGCACCCACTGGTGATCAGAAGACGTCCGCCGCCAATTCGGCGATACCGGCGTCGGCCCCGAGTGTCAACGGCGCAGCAGCGGGTGCTGGGGCTGCGACGACACCGGTTGCAGTGCGCACGAACTTCGACGCACTGGCCGTGTTCGAGCCATCGGTCACGACTGACGCCGCTGGTCACGCCACGATCGATGTCCCTCTCCCGGACAACCTGACCCGGTACCGCGTGATGGTGGTCGCCGTTGCCGGACCGGACATGTTCGGGTCCGCTCAGTCGAACATCACTGCCCGCCTGCCGCTGATGGTGCGGCCTTCTGCGCCGAGGTTCCTCGACTTCGGTGACACCTTCGAGTTGCCGGTGGTAGTCCAGAACCAGACCGACGTCGACATGACGGTCGACGTCGTCATCCAGGGCGACAACCTCGTCATC
>JAYTRT010000366.1:0-1669 GCA_043746045.1 Actinomycetota bacterium
CGCCGCTGTCACAGCGGCTGCTCTCGACGCGTCGAGGCTGAAGAACCAGATCCCGACGGTGCCGTCGTCAGCTGTGACGTAGGTGCGGACGTTCGTCTCGGGGAAGACGCTCAACCACGGAATGACGCCCGCGACCGGGAAGTCCACCCGCATCACGAACGGGACCAGCGAGACCCACGCCTGATCCTCGATCAGATGCGGTGTGAGCCCGGGCGGGAGCAGTCGCTGGACCTCGGCCGGCGAATAGGCCCAGTGGACGAACGTCAGCTGTTCCCAGCCCATCCGCATCACGGGGTGTGGCACCTCGACATCCGGATCCGGGCTGTGCGGCACGATTTCACCCTACGGGCACAGCGGCGACACCGATATCGTCGCATCCGACATGGCCACGTATCTCGACCGGATTCTCGAACGCCATCGCGAGACTGCGGCGTCCGACACGCGCGACCTTGCCGAGCTGATCGGGCGGGCTGCGGCGAAGGAACACACACGTCCGTTCGCCGCCTCGTTGCTGACGGCGGTCGACCGTGGTGAGTTGGCAGTGATCAGTGAGATCAAGCGGCGTTCGCCGTCGAAGGGTGCGCTGAACGCTCACCTCGACGCCGCCGCAATGGCTTCCAGCTACGAGGCTGGTGGAGCATCGGCGGTGTCGGTGTTGACCGACGTGGAGTTCTTCGGTGGATCGGTCACCGACCTGCAGGCCGCTCGCAACGCAGTGTTCCTGCCCGTCCTGCGCAAGGACTTCTCGGTCTGCGCCGCCGACATCTGCGATGCCCGACTGATGGGTGCCGACTGTGTCCTGTTGATCGCCGCGGCGTTGACGCGTGTCGAACTGATCGATCTGCACCGGGTCGCCGACGAGGTCGGGATCGAAGTGCTCGTCGAGATCCACGACGAACCGGAACTCGAGGTTGCGCTGGCAGCGGGCGCTCGGATGGTCGGTGTCAACCAGCGCGATCTCGTCACCTTCCAGGTCGATCACGAGCGTGCCCTGCGCATGGCCGGTGTGATCCCGGCCGATGTGGTCAAGGTGGCCGAGAGCGGGGTCCGCGATGTCGGCGACGCACGTTCGTTGCAGGCTGTGGGGTACCACGCCGTGCTGGTCGGTGAAACACTGGTCACCGCAGCGGACCCGGCGGCCGTACTTCGTGAGATGCGCTTCTGCGGGCAGGAATGAACCCCTGGTTTCGCGGGATGCCGGGGTACGGTTGACTTCGGATGTTCGTCAAGATCTGCGGTATCACCAACGAGGACGATGCCCTCTTCGCCGTGGCGATGGGAGCTGACGCAGTGGGATTCGTGTTCGCGCCCTCGACCCGTCAGATCGCCCCCCAGCAGGTGTACGACATCACTCGGCGGCTCCCGCCGGAGATCCTCACCGTCGGCGTTTTTCGCGACGAACACCCCAGCCGGGTGATCGACATCGTCAACAGGTCCGGTGTGCGGGCCGCTCAGTTGCACGGGCACGAGAGCCCCGACGATGTCAAGCTCGTGATGGCCCAGGTGCGGCGCGTGATCAAGGCCTTTCCCGCCGGAAGCCCAGACGCAGCTCGGGCAGACACGTTCGGCACCGAGATCATCCTGGTCGACGCGGCCACCCCTGGTTCTGGGAACATGTTCGATTGGTCGTTGGCGGACGAGGTGCCGAGCGGGCCGAAGCTGATCCTCG
>JAYTRT010000367.1:0-5465 GCA_043746045.1 Actinomycetota bacterium
CGGCCGATTCCCCCCGCGGCACCTGTTATGGCCACCACCTTGCCCTCGAAATCGTATTGCGGCATGATGAAACTCCCCCTGGCGTCGCCGAAGCGTGAATCCTAAAACTAACGGTTGTTAGCCATCGCCGCAAACGGTGAGACCGCCTGAGCGCTCGTCAGCCCTTGACGGCGCGAACAGCCTTGTTCGTCGAGCGAACTTTGCCCTTCGGAGCCAACAGACCCTCGAGCAACATGCTTTCGAGTTGCTGCAGCGGGTCACCCTTGCGATTGGCCGGTTGGTCGCGATAGCGAACCGGATCGAGCATCGCGTGAATCGCTCCGGTCGCAATGCGGCTGACCAACTCAGGACTCATCTCCGAGCGCAGCGTGCCATCGGCAATGCCGTCTTTGATCACCTTGCGCCAAGTGACGAGGGTACGCACGCTGATCTCGCGGACTTCGGCGATCTCGTTCAGCGTCGAGAGTTCCTTCCAGTCGTAGTGCAGGATGGTCAGTTCCTCGGGATAGGCCTCGCAGACCCGGTAGGTGGCGCGCAGCATCAGCCGGAAGCGGTCAGCACCCGTGCCACTGTCTGAACTGGCCTCTTTCTGGGCGGCGATCAGATCGCGGTAGAAGACTGCCACGATCTCTTCGACGAGCTGGGCCTTCGACTTGAAGTGCGTGTACAGACTGCCGGGTAACAAACCTGTGGCGTCGGCGATGTCGCGCATCGATGTGCTGACGTATCCCCGTTCTGCGAACAGCTTCTTGGCAATTGCGATGATCTCGTCACGGCGTGCCGACACGTGTCATCACCTCGATCCCCTCACGATGACGGGACGACTTCTCCGTCCAGCGCTCCGGGACCATACTCCAGCCAGACCGTGGTCGACCTTTCCGGAAATGCCCAGGGTGGTCACGACGCCCCGGCGATGAAGACGTTCTTCTGTTGCATGAACTCTTCGATCCCCCATCGGCCGCCTTCGCGCCCGAAGCCACTCTGCTTGTATCCGCCGAATGGCGCACCGGGAGACATTCCGGGAAGGCCGTTGATGATGACCATCCCGGCTTCGAGCTTGCTGGCAACCCGGTGGGCCCGGCCGATGTCACGGGTGTGCAGGTATGCGCCGAGGCCGAACGTGCTGTCGTTGGCCTTCGCCACCACTTCGTCCTCGTCGGTGAAGCGCAGTACCGAGAGAACCGGGCCGAAGACTTCGTTGGTGGCCAGATCGCTGCCGTGGACCACATCGCCGAAGATCGTCGGCGCGACGAAGTAGCCCTCGGTGAGCGAGCCGCCCATCCGTGTTCCACCGGTCAGCAGCCGACCTGAGCCTTCTGACTCAGCGCGGGCGATGACGCCCAGGATTCGCGTGCAGGCTGCCTCCGTGACGACGGGCCCCATGAACGACGCCGGATCCGAAGGATCTCCGACAGCCATCGCCGCCGTTTGCGCGATCAGTCGTTCGACCACGTCGTCGTAGACGTCGCCGTGCACGTAGAGCCGGGTCGGCAGCGCGCAGCCCTGGCCGGACAACACGCCGACGCCGAACAGCACCGCGAGCATCGCAGCCGTGTCGAGGTCGGCATCCGGGAACACGATGTTCGCCGACTTGCCGCCGAGTTCGAGAGCCAACGGCTTGAGGGTCTCGGCCGCGGCAATCATCACGGCTCGGGCCGTGACATGACCACCGGTGAACGACACCTTGCCGACGCGTGGGTCGCGCACGAGGGCCTGCCCGGCCTCCGCACCACCGGTGACGACGTTCAGCACGCCCGGCGGAAGTCCGGCTTCGAGTGCGAGTTCGGCGAACCGCAGGGCACCGAACGGAGCGATCTCGGGCGGCTTGGCGACAACGGTGTTGCCAGCAGCCAACGCGGGGGCGACCTTCTGGCCCATCCCCATCATCGGACCGTTCCAGGGCACGATCGCGCCGATCACGCCGTAGGGCTCGGGCAGCACGTAGTCCAGTCCGTTGGACACCGGAACCACGTGGCCGTTCACCTTGTCGACCCACCCTGCGTAGTACCGAACCCATGACGCTGCATACAACCCTGGCCGCATCGTGCTGATCGGCGTGCCGTTGTCGCGAGCGTTGAGCAATGCCGATTCGGGATCGTTGGCCACGAGCAGATCGGCCAGACGAAACAGGATCGCAGCCCGCTGCTCCAGTGACATCGCCCGCCACGCCGGGCCCGCTGCCACGGCAGCGTCCACCGCGCCGGTGATCTCGGCAGCACCGCCGAGCGCGACCTCGGCCTGCAACCGACCGGTGTTCGGATCGTGGTGTGAATAGCGGCCCCCCGAATCGGATGCCGTCCAATCGTCACCGACGAGGTGCCCCTGTTTCGTCAGTCGATCGATCGTCTGCTCGGTGCTGTTCATGCTTCCCCCTGTTCGAATGTGATGGTTCAGTTGACGCCGTTGCGCAGTAGGCGCCCTGTGCCTGTCGCGCCGAGGTCATTGCCGTCAGAGCGAATCGGCACACCGCCGACCCATACGTGGCGAATGCCGATGCTGTGCGCGATCAGTCGATCGGCGCCGCCCGGAAAGTCGTACACGCGCTGGGGTAGCGACGTGCCGACTGTGGCCTGATCGAAGGCGACGAGGTCGGCCACGGCACCCTCGGCGATGATCCCACGGTCGGTCATCCCGTAGACCATCGCCGGATGCCCGGTCAGCCGCCACACGGCTTTCTCCAGCGTCAACACACCCTTGTCGCGACTCCAATGCCCGAGCAGGTGCGTCGCGAAGTTCGCATCGCACAACTGGCTGGTGTGCGCTCCTGCGTCCGACAGGCCGAGTAGCAATTGATCGTTGCCGAGCAGACGGCCGACCGCGTCTTCGTCGTCGTTCGTCATCGCGACGAGGAACCGGGTGTCGAAGCTGTCGTCGGTGGCGATCGCAACCATCACGTCGAGCGATGTGCCACCACGCTCGTCGGCCAATTCGGAAAGCGTCGCTCCGTACTGCAACTCGGGATGCGACTGGGACTCGGCAATCCTGGTGTGGTCGATGATGTCGCCCCACGCAGCGCGCAACTGTGGGTCTGCTCGATCTCGCCACGATGGGTCGAGGTACAGCGCCGCGCGATCGGCCCGCTCGAGTGAGAGGATCTCGCCGAACGCAGCCACATTGGCGAACGGGAACGGATCGTTCAGGGTGATCTGCACGACGATCGGTCGGCACGCCACCTGTGGGTGCACGTTGCCGCCGACTTCGATACGGGCCGCCACGCTGTCGGAGTACCCGGGCTGGTTGCGGCCGGCCATGATGGCGGCCCACGACACCGGCCGGCCGATGTCGTCGGCCAGGCGGGCGAACTCGTCGACGAACAGGTCCGGCCCCCATGTCGCCTCGACCGTGCCGCGTCCAGCCTCACCGAGAGCGCCTGCCAATGCCCAGATTTCACTCAACGCCGCAGCGCGACTCGGCACCGGCTTGCCGTACGCGCCGAGGTGAGACGCAGAACGAGATGTCGAGAAGCCGATCGCTCCGGCTTCGATCGCCTCGGCGACGATCGCCTTCATTGCAGCGACCTCGTCGTCGGTGGCCTCGCGTTCGGTGGCAGCGTCGCCCATCACGTAGAAGCGCAGGGGCGTGTGTCCGATCAGCGCAGCAACGTTGATCCGCAACGGCAGGGCATCGAGCGTGTCGAGGTACTCGGTGAACGTCTCGAACGTCCACGGGATGCCGGCTTGCAATGCGGCGAGAGGCATGCCCTCGACGTTCTCGAGCACCCGCATCACCGTGTCACGGTCCGACGGACGTGTGGGAGCGATCCCGAACCCGCAGTTGCCCATCACGACCGTCGTGACACCGTGCCATGTCGAGGGTGTGAGGCCGGGATCCCACAGCACCTGTGCGTCGTAGTGAGTGTGTGGATCGATGAAACCCGGAGCGACGACGAGACCTGCACAGTCCACCTCGACCGCGTGGGCCGCTTCACCGGCCGAGACAACACCGATCTTGACGATGCGTCCGTCGACGACCAACACGTCGGCCATCCGCCGTGGCGCGCCTGTGCCGTCGACCACCAGACCGTTGCGCAGGACCGAGGAACCGCCCCTGCGGCTTTCGGTCATATGGTCAGACCCTTGGTTGCGGTCTCGGCGGCGGTGCCGACGAAAAAGTCCGGATTCTGCTGCAGCAGCAGACGGGCGGGGTTCTCGAACACGAATTCGCTGAAGTCCTGCTCGGTCAAAATGCCCTTGCGGACCAGGCCGTGCGCTTCTTCCACCACCCCGTTCATCTCGGGAACATCCCAGTGGCTGACGTCACTCGAGAACACGGGCTTGAGGCGGGCGCCGAACGGGTTACCCGGTGCGAACGCGAACGCGATCGTGCGGTCGTCGGCTTCGCAACCGAAGTAGAAGTTCGGCACGAACTTGTCCACGATGTCGCGCTTCTCGACGATGTCGACGAACCGCCATTCGTCGATGTTGTCGGGGGGCGTGCCTGTGCCGGGCAGGTTGCGCATCGCCGCGTCGAGATCGATCTCGCCGGCCTTGGCCAGCAGATCCGATCCGTGGCTGTTGAACAGTGCTTCGAACATCGCCCAGTCGATGGTCGCCGGATCGAGGCGCTTGAGGTCTTCGAGATTGCGCTTCTCCCAGTGCTCGATGATGTCGCAGAGCAGGATCACGGCCCAGCCGACTCCGCATTCGAGGAACCCGAAGTTGAGGTTCGGGAACCGGTTCGTGACACCGCCCATGAACAACGACTTGCACAGCGGGTGCATCCGGTGCGCGAACGAACCGATGTGGTTGAAGGTGTAGTTGGTGGTGGCCGTGAACGAGCCCGACGGCATGTTGCCGAGGCCGCCGTGGAACATCGCTGCGAAGCCGAGCTCCTGGGCCTTGGCCCAGACGGGGTCGTAGTCGAAGGCACTGTCCACTCCGTACCAGTCGAAGTAGTGGGTCTGGCCGGGGAACAGGAACGGGGACGGATTGTCGAGGACGGGTTTCGGGATCGCCCGGGTCACACCCTCGGGGAAGCCGACCGCCTTGAGGCCGAGCTTCTTGCAGTGCTCCAGTTCGGCGACCGCTTCTTCCGGCGTGTGCGTGGGGATCACGCCAGCTGCTGTCAGCCGGTCCTGATACGGCCTGTACGTGTCGGCGTAGAACTCGTTGAAGCCGCGGCACACACCGAGCCGGAGATCCTGATCGACGATGCCGGCGATGCCGAAGCCTTTGGTCGGGTACAGCACCGAATAGTCGATGCCGAATTCATCGAGGCGTTCATACATCAGACCGGGGATCGCCCCGGTGGCGAGGTCGCGGGTGTTCTGTGCCGGGGTTCCCCACCACGCCGACTGCGGCGTGCGCTGTTGGGCGCGGGTCTCGGTGTCGGCTCCGAGGATCTTGGCGATCGGCGACGGCTGGTTGATGTACTTCTCGAACAACGCGGGGCCCATCGCCTCACGCAGGTACGGAAGCACCGCTGGCATGAACTCGATGACATGTCCGTCGACGTCCAGCACAGGA
>JAYTRT010000368.1:0-5461 GCA_043746045.1 Actinomycetota bacterium
GGACCTGTTTCCTGCAGGTGGGCGGACGTGTGTTCCGCACCTACTCGCAGTACGCGCGTGGACTCGAGAGCACGGGCGGCTCGTACTACTTCCTCGACCTCACCGCACTCGGACGCCAGGAGGAATGGGAGGAGCCCACAGGCCGGACGGAGGCCGCTCGCTCGAACACGCCGGACTTCGCCACCTGAACGCCGACGGTATGGTCACGGGATGGAGTGGGGTGAGACACTCCCGAAATGGTGCGCTTGCTCCGACTCGCGGTCGTCGACCTCGGCCATGGCCGATCCACGGTTGAGATCGATGTGACCGTGGCTGTCAGGTCAGCTGATAGTCGCCGAGATCGACTGCACGGGTCCACTGCCAGTAGACGGGGATCGGCCATGGTGAGAGTGTCCAGACTCGACCATCTGCGTTCTTGAAGTGGCTGTGCTGGACGGCCCAGTGAGCCCACACCATCTGGCTGATCTCGCTCTGGTAGTGCTCGGCGTAGCGGTCGTGCACGTCCTCGCGCACCTCGATCGCGCTCGCATCGCGCGACAGCACTTCGTGGATCGCGCTCATCACATAGTTGACCTGGCACTCTGACTGGAAGATCAGGCTGGCGCCGTGTGCCAAGTTGGTGCCGGGTCCGTAAAGGCAGAACAGATTCGGGAAGTTCGGCACGGTGATGCCCAGGTATGCCTTGGGTTCATCGTTCCACTGCTCGTGCAAGGAGACGCCGCCCTTGCCCTCGAAGTCGATCGGAGCGAGGAAGTCGTTGTGTCGGAAGCCGGTGGCGTAACAGATCACGTCGGCCTCGTGCAGCACGCCGTCCGTGGTGACGATGCCCTCGGGCACGATCCGTTCGATGCCGGTCCGCAGCAGCTGCACGTTCGGCTTCTTCAGGCATGTCAGCCACGAGCCGTTGTCCTGCAGCATCCGTTTTGCCGATGGCGGGTAGTGCGGGATGCACACGTCGAGGAGGTCGGGTCGGTCGGCGAGCTGCGACTCGATCCACGCGCCGAACAGCTGTCGGGTCTGTGCGTTGGCCTCGCTGCTCGATCGACCTCCGTCGTCCCAATCGGGGTCGACCCGATTCCGTTCGATGCTCAGACCGGATGCCGGATAGAACATCAGGAAGCGGAACCACCGACCGTAGAACGGAAGGTGTTGCATCGCCCACGCATCGCCCGCGGGAACGTGTCGGTGGTAGTTCGCGTTGGGAAACATCCACTGCGCCGTGCGCTGGAACACGGTCAGCTGCTCGACCTCGTCGGCGATGGTCGGCGCGATCTGGAAGCCGCTCGCACCGGCGCCGACAAGCGCGAAGCGGGTGCCGGCGATGTCCAGATCGGCGGGCCAGCGTGCCGAGTGGAACGAGGGTCCGGCGAAGTCGTCCATGCCAGGGATGTCGGGCAGCTTCGGCAGGTTCAGCGAACCGACTGCGCTGATCACGAAGCGAGCATCGATCGTTTCGATGTCGCCATCTCCGGTGCGTAACGCGATCGCCCAGCGATTCGATTCCTCGTCCCAGCTCGCGCCGGTGACCTCGGTGTCGAACCTGATGTGCGGGGCAAGGTCGTATTTGTCGACGACGCTCTGGAAGTAATCGCGCAGCTCGGGTTGCTGGCAGTAGTACTCGCTCCAATGGTGCGCTGGTTCGAACGAGTAGCAGTAGAAGTGGCTGCCGATGTCGACTCGTGCACCTGGATAGCGATTGTCCCACCAGGTGCCGCCGGGTCCGCCGCCCTTCTCGATGATGATGAACGGAATCCCGGCCTGCGTCAGACGGATGCCGGCGAGGATGCCGGATTCACCGCAGCCGATCACCACGGTGTGAGCGGCTCGGCGATGCTCGGCGGGGATCTCGTCCCGCCAGGTGATGGCCCCGCCGTCCGATCCGTCGAGGTGGAGGTCATCGAGGAACAGGTCGACGACCGAGTCCTCGACCTCCGCAGCGGCAAGGAACGACATCATCTCGTGGGCGAGTGTCGCGTCGGGGATGAACGGAACACAGCCGGCATCGCGGTACGCGGCGATTGCCGGAACGGCGCGCCGGCGGACCTCGGCCTTGGCCTCCTCGGACATGTAGCCCTGGTGCTCGTTGATCATCGCGCCCTGCGGTCGAAGCTCGCCACGCACCCACGACGGGTCCCCCGTCATGTGGACGAGAGAGCACATCAGAGCGGGAATGCTGACGTCCTCGAGCGCGGCGACAATGGCGACGTCATCGTCGTCGAACGGTATGCCGGCGTGTGGGTTGCGAGTTCCGTCTGTCACAGAGCTAGACGGTACAGATGTGGTGTCACGGCTCGAGAGTCGACCCGGAGCCTCACTCTCGGGTGAGGTCCTCGGCAGCTTGGCGGACCTGCCAATCGCGATCGACCAACGCCGCCTCGAGGGCCGCATCGACTTCCGGGCCGTCGAAGGGTGCGAGGGCTAAGACGGCACGACGACGAACTGCGGGCTTGTCGATGCAGCCGGCGAGTATGGAGGGCAGTCCTCGCTCGTCGCCGATCGCTCCGAGGGCGGCAACGCTGGCCTCGCGCACGAGCGGGTCGTCGTGCTCGATTGCCAGAGCGATCAACCGGACCAACACGCTGTCGTCGACTGTCTCGTGCTCTCCGCTCGACCACGCGGCCACTTCGACGACCGTCGGATCCGGGTCGTCGAGCAGTTCCAACAGCGAGATCATCGGATAGTGCGCGCCGACCTCGGCCGCGCGTCGGCGAACCTGTGGTGCCCGGTCACGGAAACTCGTGCGCAATTCGTCGTGGCGCAGCGCCCCCAGCCGGTGCAGTGCGCCGAGTGCGGTGCCGCGCACGGTCGGCGAGTCGTCGTCGAGCCCGGCGCGAGCAGTGTCAGGATCACCCATGTGCCCCGCGAGCGCGACGACGCGTCGGCGGTCGGCCACGGGCGGCAGAGGAGGGCAGGCACGGAGGTTCACGAGTTCAACGGATCGACGATCAATGCTTCAACAGACTGGAAAGTGTGGTGACTGTCCACGACACGGCGAACGCCATGACAATGGCAATGATTGCACCCGTGAGCACGGTGAGGAAACCGGTTCCGCTGATCGCCCAGACGCGACGCCAGATCGCGGTGCGCCGATAGGTTGGCGCAGCGAGTTCGGTGACGGCGATCCCCGCTCTTGGGGGGCGTCGACCGCGTGGAATTCGCGGCGCCGCTCTGGCATTCTTTCGCCATCCGACGCACAGCAGTGCAACCAGAGCAAGGCCGACGATCCAGGCGGCACGAACGGTGAACACAGTGACTGACACGCAACAGCCGATCGTACTTGCCCCGCCCGCACCGCTGGTTGCAGCCATCGCGCCGAATCCCCGCAACCGCTTCTGGGCCGTTCCGCTGGCCGCACTCTCCATCCTGGTTCTGGGGGCCATCCTGATCTCGAGCATGATCACGGCGTCGCGTTTCACGTCGATCAAGCGGCCCTACGCGATCGTGCCGTCCGATGCCGAACAGGTGGAACCACGCATCACGCTCGCCAAGGTGCAGCGCTACCCCGCCGCTGGTCGGATCCTGTTCGTGACCATCCGCGAGCCCCAACTGCCGTTGCTGTCGTGGCTGATGTTCCACAATGACAACAACATCGATCCGCAGACGTATTCGGACATCTACGGCACCAGTACGCCGGCTCAGATCAGCACCCGGGGTCAGCGGCAGATGATCTCGGCCCAGCAGGCCGCCGAGTACGCCGCCCTGTCGAAGCTCGGCTACCCGATCGACCTCAAGCCGGGCGACATCGTCATCGATCAGATCCTGTGCTTCAAGGTCAATGCAGCGGGTACGAAGTGCGATCAGGAAGCGCCGTCCGGCGATGTGCTCCAGGCCGATGACAAGTTGGTCCAACTCGATGGTGTCGACATCAAGACCGTCGACGATCTGGTCGCTGTGTTGGCCAAACACAAGCCGAACGACATGGTCGAGGTGAAGTTCGACCGGCCCGGAGTCAGCGGCACGCAGACAGGCAAGATCAAGCTGATCGCATCACCGCAGGACGCAACGAAGACCATCGTCGGCTTCAGCCCGTTCGACACCACCACGGTCGGGACGGCTCCCTTTCCGATCACGACCGACTTCAGCGGCATCGGTGGCCCCTCGGCAGGGTTGGCGCTGACGCTGACCCTGATCGACGAACTGACTCCGGGTGAACTGACCGGCGGCCAGCGGGTCGCTGTGACGGGGACGATCGATGTCAACGGCAAGGTCGGTGCGATCGGTGGTCTCCCTCAGAAGGCGTCGGCCGTCCGTCAGACCGGCGCCAAGTACTTCATCGTGCCCGCCAGTCAGTCGCCGGAGAGTCTGGCGGCCGCTCGCGCCGTGGTTGGCAAGGATGTCACGATCATCACCGTCTCCACGCTCGACGAGGCGCTCGCTGCCCTGACCAAGCTCGGTGGAAACGGTGGCACGTTGGGTACCCCCGGCAAGACCTACACCCCACCCACCTGACGCGACCGACCTGACGCGCTCGGCCCGCTGTAATTGCGGCCCGTTTCGTCCGGTTTCGCTGCAATGTCGATTGCCACCACTTGACAGCGCCGCAGATCTACGCTTGGCTCCATGGCCATATCCTTCACGCGTCCAGACCCGGCGTCGCCGGCGTCCGTGTCGGCGGCGCAGTTCCCGACGTCACGACGCGGGTACGACCAGGCCGAGGTCCGTGACTTCCTGCGGATGGTCGCTGCCGAGCAGGCCCGGTTGCAGGAGCGTGAGCGGTTCCTCGACCGCGAGTTGAAGGCGGCCCAACAGGCCAAGTCGATGGGTATGGAATCGATCGACGAAGACACTGCGATCCGCCTGCTGGGCGAGGAAGCGGCTCGCGTGCTGAAGACCGCTCGCGAGGCAGCGGTCCAGATCCGGGCGCGCGCAGAAGAAGCGTCGGCACGCCTGCTGCGCGACGCGACAGACGAGGCTCAGCGCCTGCGCGAAGAGGCCGAGATCGAGGCCGCCCGTCGGCGTCAGGACGCAGCTGCTGATTCCGAAGCCGAACTGTCGATGGCCAAGCAACAGGGCCGAGACATGGTCAACGAGGCGCGTGCGTATCGCGAGCGAGTGCTCAGCGAATTGGCTCGACGCCGAGAACTGGCGCGCCAGCAGATCGAACAACTCGTGCACGGACGTGATCGCTTGTTGCAGGCGTTCGAACGGTCACGTGTCGCTGCCGTCGAGGTGATGAACGACCTTGCCCCGCTCGGCGAGCCCAACGAATACGTGAACCTGCAGCCAACTACCGGGCCCGTCCCGATCATGGTGCCGTCACGCGCCAGGGCTCAGGCGGCCGATCTTGCGGCACTGGTTCGCGACGCCACCGCAACCACAACCGATGGTCCGGAGTCCGACGACCAGCGGACTGCGCCCGTCGCCGTCGCGCCCGAGTCGCCCGTCGCCGTGGTGCCCGACGGGACCCCCATGGTGTTGGATGCAGTGACTGATGCGGCCAGGACGTTCGGTCCGAACACGG
>JAYTRT010000369.1:0-1666 GCA_043746045.1 Actinomycetota bacterium
CAGACCGATGTCGGAATCGGAATTCACGACACCGGCGTGCTGTCCGACCTGCCCGTCAAGTCGGCCGGCAGCATCATCAAGCCACACGCGTGGCTGTACTTCGTGATCGATGTGGAGCACGCATTCGCGATGGAGTGGTGGCTGACCGTTCTCGGTCCGTTCCTCGGCGTGTACTCGTTGATGGCCATCCTCACCCGCACGCGTCTGATCTCCGCGTTGACCGGTCTGCTCGTTGCAGCCGCGCCCGTCGCGACGTGGTGGACCGTGCCGTCGATGGGGATGTCGGTCCTGTACGGAGGTCTCTGCGCGACGGCGTTCATCGCTGCGCTGCACGCACCGGGGCGATCACGATTCGTGTACGCCGCACTGTCGGGTTGGCTGCTCGGGTGCTTCGCAGCACTGCTCTACCTGCCATGGCTGATCCCACTCGGTCTGGTCTTCGGCGCCGTCGCGCTGAGTCAACTGCGCGGCCATCTGCGCGCCTGGCGCCCACTCGTCGCAATCATCGCAACCGGGGGTGGGGTGTTCGCGATCGGGATGCTGCTGTACCTGCGCGACCACCGCGCCGCGCTGAGCGCGATCACGAACTCCGTGTATCCCGGCAAACGGATAACGACCAGCGGTGTCGCCGTTCCGGGCTTGGTCTTCGATGCACCGATGGACGTGTTCACCACGACGCGGCCCGCGCCGATGGTGTTCGACACGAACACGTCGGAGGCCGCATCGGGGTTGATGCTGTGGCTGCCGATCGCAATCGCCGGCGGCGCGTTCGGCGGTTTCCGCTCGCGTACCGCTGTGCCCCGCGCCCTCGCAGCGGTGATGACGGTCGCGCTGGTGCTGGCCGCATGGGCGTTCCTGCCGATTCCGAACAAACTCGGCCTGGTGCTCGGATTGACCAGCGTGCAGGGCTACCGGGTGGTGCTGCCTTTGACGGTGGCCAGCGCGCTTGCGGCCGGCCTGTATGTGCACCGGATGCACACCGATGGGTCGTTCCGTCCGGGGCGCAACCGGATCCTGATCGCGACCGCTGCGTTCGTCGGAATCACCGCCACGCTGTTGACGAAGTTCGTGGTCGACAACGTCGTTCCACCACGCCGCGACCTGATCGTGTTAATGCTCGTCCTGTTCATCCTGACGTGGGCCGTCCTCGACGGACGGACACTGCTCGGCCTCGGCGGTGCGTGCCTGCTGCTGCTGTTCAGCGCCGTCCGTGTGAACCCCCTCCAGGTGGGTCTCGGCCCGATCACCGCATCGCCGTTGACCGCGCAGATCGCTCAGGTCCGGTCGACCGACCCGACGGGACGTTGGGCGGTCGCCGGCCTGGACACACCGAGCATCTCGATCGTGATGGCCAGCGGAGCGCCATCGGCAACGGGTGTGAGCTGGTATGCCGATGCTGCCGAGTGGGAGAAGCTCGATCCGACCGACGTCAAGCGGTCGCAGTGGGACCGCTTCGCGTACGTCGACATGGTCATCGACGACACCGCGACCGCACCGATCATCGACCTCCCGTTCGCCGATGCGATCAACATCTACACACCCTCGTGCAACGGCGCGCTGCAAGCACTCAGCGTGCGCTACGTCGTCGCACGGGCCGCGATCGCCTCGAGCTGTCTCCACATCGTCGCCAGCCCGACCGAGCCGGGCGAACGCTTCATCTACTCGA
>JAYTRT010000370.1:0-5454 GCA_043746045.1 Actinomycetota bacterium
TTCGTTTGTGGCCGGGCCGACCGCCGGCCGGGCCACAACCGATTCAGGAGCGTCTGCATGCTGAAGTTCATTCTCCGGAGAATCCTCTACTCGATCCCCATCCTGCTGCTGTCCTCGTTGATCGTGTTCTGGGGAATCCGGGTCGCCTTCGATCCGACAGCCAAATATCGCACCTCGCGCGATGCTGCCAAGATCATCGCCGAGAAGCGCAAGGAACTCGGGCTCGATCGGTCGATCATCGTCCAGTGGTGGACGTGGGGTACCCACTTCATCCGCGGCGATTGGGGAGTGAGTTATTCGACAGGCGACCATGTCACGTCGATGGTCAGCCGAGCGCTCGGTTTCACGCTGCAACTGATCGTCTGGGGCGTCGTCATTTCGTTGGTCATCGCCATCTTCGTCGGTGTCTATTCGGCTGTGAAGCAGTACTCGATCGGCGACGTGTTCTTCACCGGTCTGTCGTACATGGGCATTGCGATGCCTCCGTTCTGGTTCGCCCTGCTGATGATCCAGTTCCTCGCGGTGCTGCCCAAGACGCACTGGCACCTCGATCACCCGATCTTCTATTTCGTCAACCTGCACACCACCGGTCAGTCCGGCATCAACCTCGACTACTTCCGGCACCTTGCGCTGCCCGTTCTGACGCTCACAGTGCAGACCGTTGCGGTGTGGAGCCGGTTCCAGCGGGCCTCGATGCTCGATGTGCTCTCGGCCGACTACATCCGTACAGCCCGCGCGAAGGGCCTTCCGCGCCGAACGGTGATCTGGAAGCACGCTCTGCGCAATGCGCTGTTGCCGCTCGTGTCGCAGACGGCGGTCGATGCCGCCGCCCTGTTCGGTGGACTGCTCATCACCGAACAGATCTTCTCGATTCCCGGGATGGGACGACTGTTCTTGACCGCCCTGCAAACCGGCGATGTCAACGTTCTGCTGGCCTGGATGCTCGTCGGTGCCGTGTTCGTGATTTTGTTCAATCTGCTGGCCGACATCGTATACGGCTTCCTCGACCCAAGGATCAGGGTGTCATGACTCTTTCAGACGAAGAAACCGAGTCCGAGCTGATTCCGATCGCCAAGATCGAGGCACTGATCGAGGTCATGCCCGATGCCGACGAGGGTGACCTCGAGCTCGTCGCCGGCGCCGAGCCGGTGGCCCGTTCACAGTTTCGATTGATCACACGTCGGTTCATGCGTCACAAGGCTGCGGTCGTCTCGACGGTGCTGCTGACAGTCGTGCTCGTGATGTGTTTCGGTGCGTCGTGGATCGCGCCGTTCCCACGGAACAAGCAGGACCTGATCGCTCCCGTGGTCGGGCCCAGTCTGCATCACCTCTTCGGCGTCGATCAGCTCGGCCGTGACTATTTCACGGAGATCCTCTATGCGGGCCAGGTGTCGTTGAAGATCGGTCTCGCGGTCGGCCTGCTGTCCACTGTGATCGGCTTCACTGCCGGGGCGATCGCCGGTTACTTCGGCAAGACCATCGACAACCTGCTGATGCGTTTCACCGACCTGTTCCTACTGATCCCCGGAATCGCCGTGCTCGCCGTTGCGCTCAAGTACTTCGGCTACAAGGACATCACGATCATCCTGGTTCTCGCCGGTCTGGCATGGATGAGCGTTGCGCGTGTCGTTCGCAGCCAAGTCCTGTCGCTTCGTGAGAAAGAGTTCGTCGAGGCCGCTCGAGCGTCGGGGGCATCCAGTCGGCGGATCATCCTGCGCCACATCCTGCCGAACATGCTCGGTCCGATCATGGTCAATGCCACGCTCGGCATCGCCGGCGCGATCATCGCCGAGGCCACGTTGTCGTTCCTCGGGTTCGGCATCCAGCCGCCCAAGTCGAGCTGGGGCAAGATGCTGTCCGACGCCGAGGGTCAGATCGGTGGCAGGTCGGCCTATCTGCTGTACTTCCCGGGCCTGATGCTGCTGATCGTCGTGCTCTGCGTGAACTTCGTCGGAGACGGTCTCCGCGATGCATTCGATCCGCAGGCCAAGCACTGATGGCCGACGAACCGCTGCTCGAGATCACCAACCTGTCGGTCAAGTTCCCGACCGACGACGGCGTGGTCAACGCCGTCGACAATGTCAGCTACACACTGGGCGAGGGTGACACTCTGGGCATCGTCGGCGAATCCGGCTCGGGAAAGAGCGTGACGTCACTCGCCGTGCTCGGGCTGCTTCCCAAACGCGCCGTGGTCACCGGCTCCGTCCGGTTCCGCGGTCGCGAATTGTTGACGCTCAGCGACAAGGAGATGCGTCCGATCCGAGGCAAGAACATCGCGATGATCTTTCAGGACGCGCTCACGTCGCTGAACCCGGTGTTCCGGGTCGGTGATCAGATTGCCGAGAGCATCACGGCGCACCGTTCGTTGGGTAAGGATCAGCTCGCGGCGCGGGTGATCGATCTGCTCGAACTGGTCGGCATCCCGAATCCGAAGGAGCGCGCGAACCAGTACCCGCACGAGTTCTCCGGCGGGATGCGGCAGCGCGCGATGATCGCGATGTCCATCGCCAACGAACCCGATGTCCTCATCGCCGACGAGCCGACAACGGCGTTGGACGTGACGATCCAGGCCCAAGTGCTCGAGGTCATGGACCGCATCAAGGAGCGCACCAGTTCGGCCATCGTGCTCATCACCCACGACCTCGGTGTCATCGCGGGCGTCGCCGACCGCGTGCTCGTGATGTACGCGGGTCGACCGGTCGAGATCGGCACGGTCGACGAGATCTTCTACACGCCGCGCCACCCGTACACACAGGGCTTGCTCGCTTCGTTGCCCCGTCTCGATCGACGCGCCGCCGGCGAACGACTGCACCGCATCAAGGGTCAGCCGCCGTCGCTCGTGCTGCTGCCGCCCGGATGCTCGTTCAACCAGCGCTGCCCGCACGCCAAGCACAAGATCTGCGACGACGCTCGTCCCGAGCTGATCCCGATCTCCCATGGTGACCACAAGAGTGCCTGCCTGCGCATCAACGAGATCTATGCCGAAGAATTGGCGCTCTCATGAGCCACGACACCACAGGCCCGGCAACGTGGTCGTCCGACGCTGTTCGCGCTTCCGACTCCGTGCCGGTCCTCCAGTTGACCGACGTGGTCAAGGAGTTCCCGCTCGGCAACCGTCTGCGACGGGACGGCCTCGCCGTCAAAGCCGTGTCGGGCATCTCGCTGTCCGTTGCGACCGGTGAGACGCTTGGTGTAGTCGGCGAGTCGGGCTGTGGGAAGTCGACCACCGGTCGCCTCGCACTGCGCCTGATCGAGCCCACATCGGGGTCGATCAAATTCAAGGGGCAGGAGCTGATCGGGCTCGGCGGCGGTGGCATGCGCCGTCTCCGTCAGCGGATGCAGATCGTGTTCCAGGACCCGTATGCATCGCTGAATCCGCGCATGACGGTGCAGTCGATCATCAGCGAGCCACTACAGATCCATGGCCGCTGGCGTGATGGTGGCAAGGAGCGGGTCCGCGAACTGTTACGTCTGGTCGGTCTCAACCCGGAGCACGCGAAGCGCTTCCCGCACGAGTTCTCCGGGGGCCAGCGGCAGCGAATCGGGATCGCAAGGGCCCTGTCGCTCGATCCGGATCTGCTGATCCTGGACGAGCCGGTGTCCGCTCTCGACGTCTCCATCCAGGCGGGCGTCGTCAACCTGCTCGAGGATCTGCAGGATCAACTCGGGCTGGCGTATCTGTTCATCGCGCACGACCTGTCGGTGGTCCGTCACATCTCCGACCGTGTCGCGATCATGTACCTCGGCAAGATCGTCGAGATCGGGCCGGTCGACGAGATCTACGAGCGCGCCGGCCACCCGTACACCCACGCACTGCTGTCCGCCGTGCCCGTTCCCGATCCGATCAAAGAGCGTGCCCGTCAGCGGATCGTGCTGGAGGGTGACGTTCCCAGCCCGGTGTTCCCGCCGAGCGGTTGCCGGTTCCGGACGCGCTGTCCGCTCGCCCAGGAGATCTGCGCCCAGGAGGAGCCCGAACTGATCGATCGCGGCCAAGGCCATCCTGTCGCGTGCCACTTCGCCAGCGAGGCCGAAGCCCTGCCGGCTGCCGGGTAGCCACACAGTTCGGCGGGGTCGATCCGGACGCCATCCCGCCAGGAGTTGGCCCGGGGTTCCGGTAGTATCGATCCTCGTGCGCGACCTCGTCCTCTATGTGACCATCGTGATCAATGTCCTGTCATTGTTCGGCATGGTCGCCGGCATCCTCATGCACAGTGGCCGTGGTGGCGGACTGTCGGACATGTTCGGTGGTGGTGGCGGAGCTGCTCTCGGCTCGACGTCGGCCGAGCGGAACCTGACTCGCATCACCTCGGTGCTGGTTGTTGTGTGGGTCTTCACCGTCGTCGCACTCGGATTCCTGTTGGTACGCAACTGAGCGTGCGATAACATCTTGAGTCCATCCACGTCGAAGTGGCGGAATAGGTATACGCGCTAGCTTGAGGTGCTAGTGGGAGCAATCCCGTGGGGGTTCAAGTCCCCCCTTCGACACGCTGTTTCTCATACCAGACGGCCGCAGGCCGACTTCTTCGAAGTCCACGGTCAGCGGTGGAGCCCCGTGGATTGCCACCTGTAGGCGGTCTGGATGCACGATCACTGCGTCGACCAGCTCGTTGATCAGTGTGCGCTTCTCGGTGTCGCTGGCGGCTTCCCAGATTCGGTCGATGTCGATTTCTCGGAGCATTGCGGCGACACGCTCGAAGTGATCGGCGAGCACGCTCTGTCGTTGACGTGCCCCCGTGGCCTCGGCAGCTTCCTGCTCGTGCGCTTCGATCTGCCTCGTCAGTCTCAGCTCCTCGGCGGCGAATGTCGACGGCGAGATCTTGTCGGCGTAGAACAGCTCAAGCAGCTTCTTGCGATTCTGGCGGAGCTTGGCGACAGCCCCGGCGCTCGTCGGCTTCGCCGACTGAGCGCCCGGGCCCTGCCGCCCGAGCTCGTGCCGAATGGCTTCTTGTAGCTGGTCGTCATTGGCCAACACTCGCATGGCAAGACATGCAGCTCGTTGGAGCCCTGGGGCGGATCTGCCGGGCACGTCACAGCCCTGGCCGCGATGTTTGCAGCGGTAGATCGCTGTGCCCTTGTCGTTGTACTCGACGGCGATCCGACGCTCGCAGCGACCGCACTTGACACGACCTGAGAGCAGATCTTTCCCGATTCGTTTGCCGGTCGAGTTGCCTCGTTGCGCCGCATCGAATAGCGCCTGGGTCACGAGCGGCTCGTGGATGCCTGGAAACCAGTCATCGCGGATTCGCGTGAGTCCGAGGTAAACGCGATTGCCGCAGATCTGTCGAACGGTCGAGTACTTGATCCCGGTCGCTCGCTCGATCTCCGGATACGAGTGCCCAAGACTGCGCTGCTCGAAGACCCGTGTAATGAGCGGCGCCATCTCGTTCGGTCTCAGCTCACCGTTGATCATGACGTAACCGCTTGGAGCACGGTTCAGCCAGCGGCCCTTGTTGA
>JAYTRT010000371.1:0-1663 GCA_043746045.1 Actinomycetota bacterium
CCCGGTGGTACCCTTCACGTCATGGACCCCGCGCTTCTCGAACAGTTTCGTGATCGTTGGGTGGCCATCGGAGACGCAGGCGAGGTCGTCGCAGATAGCGACTCGATGACGCACCTTCACGACGTGTTGCGAACAGTCGCGCCCGATCAGCATGTGCTCATTCGCCGAATCCCGGCTCGAGGTGAACCGCTCTTCATCGGCCTTGGCTGATGCCTGAAACGACACTCTGGCAATACGGTCACCGCTATCTCGGCGAGGAGGCGTTGCCCGACGGCCAGCCTGTCTTGCGACCAATTGTCACGGTCGGCGTCTCCGGGTTGACAGAGGAGTACGAAGCTCTCGTTGACTCCGGGTCGCCCATTTCGATTGCAAGCTCGGAACTCTTCGGCAAGCTCGGGATCGACCTGTCCGTCGATGAACCCCTGTACGAGGTTCCGATGGGCATTGGAGGAGTGTTCGCTCGAATCGCGATCTACGAAGTCGAACTCGAGCTCCTTCCTCCGCCCGAGGTCGTCGCCCCGGCGGTGAAATGGCGATTGCATCTCGGTTCGCGAACGAACTGGCGCATGTCATTCTCGGTGCTGTTCGGGCAGCACGGATGGTTCGATCAGTTCCCAACAACCATTGATGGAATGGCAACGACGGTTCACCTGCCCAGCGACTGAGGTCCGACGCTCTGGCCGCGACCGTTGGCGTGGAGAGCGTCGCCTTGTGGATCGCGTCTCCGTCAATCCCAAGCAGATGAGAGGCGTGCCGTGCGTCCGCGGTCTGCGCATACCAGTCGCGACGTCGCCGGGATGATCGCCGCTGGGATGTCGCCTGACGAGGTGGCCATGGAACTGCCTCCGCTCGATCGTGACGATGTCGCTGCGGCGCTGGGCTTCGCCGCAGGCGCCCTCTCTGATCCGTGGACCTCGTTCTAGGGGCACGCCGTACCCTCTCGGTGTACCTGCACTGACAGCGGCGCATACGCGCCTACTTGATCTGGCGCGTCCGGGGCATCGGTCAACCGGGTCGTTCTGCGCCGCGCGTTATGCGTACGCGAGGACGACATGCAATTGCGGTACCTGGGGTCGATGCGGCCTGGTACGAAGTAGCTGTGACGTGTAAACCCGACGTTCCCGTCAACGATGTCGAACAGTTCCTCGTGGACCGGCACGGTGGGCCGATTGAGTCGCTGACCCCGTTGCCAGGCGGGTTCTGGTCAGCTGCGTACGGCTACCGCGTCGCAGACCAGGACCTGGTGGTGCGACTGGGCACCATCGCCGAAGGCTTCGACGCCGACCGCGCTGCGATGGCGTTCGATGCTCCCGACCTTCCTGTGCCCAACGTGGTCGCGATCGGCCGCGCATTCGGTGTTGGCTACGCCATTTCTGAGCGGCACTACGGACGGTTCCTCGAGGACGTTCGAGCCGAGGAGAGCCCACGCTCCGGACCGACGCTCACCCGACTGCTTTCGGCGCTGCGGACGATCGACGAACGCCCTGACCTCTCCGTGTCCGGCCGGCCGGCGGACCTCACGACGCAGGACTCGTGGCGGAACCATCTCCAACGCGAGCTGATTGACGACGGCACCTCGCGGACTGCGGGCTGGCGCGCCGCTCTGCGTCGGGAACCGGAGCTCGATCGCACCTTCTGCGCTTGCGAGCACCGCATCGCCGGA
>JAYTRT010000372.1:0-1662 GCA_043746045.1 Actinomycetota bacterium
CTGATCGCCGAACACCTCCGCCGATTCGATCCCGACGTCCTGCCCGAAGTCTTCGACCGAACCGACCTCACACCACGCCAACGACTCCTCGCCGCGTTCGACGTGCACTCGCCCTTGTGCCCGTTCATCGCTGCGGCCGTCGAGATCCCCGACCCAAAACACCCAGCGCGCATCTACGCCCGCGACTACAAAAACGCCTTCGCCGCCCGGCTCACCGAAACCGCTCGCGAAGCTGGCGCCATCAACCCCGAAAACCTCGGCGAGCAACTGGCGCTGCTCTTGGACGGCGCCTCGGCCCGCAGCCGCGTCCTCGACACCGAAACCCTCAACACCGCCGCGGCCATCGCAGCCATTCTCGTCGACAACGCCATCCCCACCGCAGCACAACCGACGCCCGCCCGCTGAACGCACGCAGCCCACGCTCGCGACAGGTTCGGCGACCGCAGATCTGCACCGCAGAGCGATCTGGTACGGATCAACCCTCACGCAGAACCCCTTCGCCAAAGTCACGGACGAGTCGTTGCTGTCGTGATAGAGGCTCTCTACATGGCCATGGACACCACCGGCACCATCGGACGGGCATCACCTCACGACGATGGTCTCGAGGCGAAGATCGCCGCGAGACCGCCGGGTTGACGAGACGCTTGCCCGCCTCTCTCCACTCCATCCAACCGATCGAACAGCGCAGAAAGCGCAACGAAGAAGAACGACCTGGGCGCAGATCACGAATGCTCCATATAAGCATCGGCGTCACCGAATGGCGCTCGTCGAGGGTGCTGGGCGACCTCGAGAAACGACTGACGAACCGCCGTCGCTGCGCAGGTTCGCGAGAGCCGCTACGTCGCCCCGGTCAAGACGATCCGGTTCTGATCGGGATCGGCGAGCTGTACCACTCCGATCCAAGAATGCGTCGATCTCGGCAAGTTCACCCGCAGGACACGCATCCCCACTGACAACAACAACTCGAACAACGAGCCCTGCGGACCTACAGTTCTCAACACGATGGCCTCCACGGTTGTACCAGAGGCGGCGGAGGCCATCGCACCGAACACACGCGCGACCAACAGGGATACCGAACCCCTGATCAGCGGCTATTTCCGGGGCAAGCAATTGAACCCGTGACGAACGCTGATTTACCCAGCCGCGTGATGCAGGTGACACCCAAGGCCGACGGTAGTACTGACGTTCAGCGAGCCGCTGCCGAGATCGTGGCCGTTCGTGAGGCTCGATGTTCGCCGGTCGGTGGCCCACACTGTCAGCTCGTGCCGGTTGGACAGCTGCAGCTTGCGCAACACCGCGGACACGTGCGTCTCGATCGTCTTCACGGAGAGGTGCAGCTGCGTCGCCACCTCCCGGTATGTGTAGCCGCGGGCGATGAGGCGCATGACCTCCTGCTCGCGTGGCGTCAGTTGATCGAGTTCAGGATCGCTCGGTGCGATCGTGCTGGCCGAGAACGCATCGAGCACGAAGCCGGCGAGGCGGGGTGAGAACACTGCGTCGCCACCGTGGACGCGCCGAATCGCGTCGACGAGTTGCTCGGCGTCGATCGTCTTGGTGACGTAGCCGCGCGCCCCCGAACGGATGATGGCGACGACATCGTCGGATGCATCAGAGACGGAGAGCGCGAGGAAGACCGCCTCCGGCCACGCGGTCAGGACGCGA
>JAYTRT010000373.1:0-1659 GCA_043746045.1 Actinomycetota bacterium
GCACTTCGCCGACTACGACCGCATCAATCGCGCGCTGTGGGCGGCCGTCGAACGCGGTGAAACGGTGCCGAGTCGCGTTCGCTTCGAACGTTTCGAACAGCTCATCGCTGCAGCAGGTTTCGACGCCGACTCGGTCGCCCTTGCCGATGCGTTCGCGGACGGCCTCGGAATGCACGGCGAGCTCTATCCGGGGGTTCGCGAAGTGCTCGACCAGTTGGCCGGACAGGCATTGATGGCACTCGTCACGAACGGACTGACCGATGTCCAGCGGACCCGCATCGAGCGCCTCGACATCGGCCACTATTTCGAGACCGTGGTCATCTCGTCCGAGGTCGGTGCCTCCAAGCCCTCGCGTGCCATCTTCGACGTGGCTTTCGAACGACTCGGTTGGCCGTCACGAACCAGCGCACTGATGATCGGCGACAGTCTCACGTCGGACATACGCGGCGGGTCCGAGTACGGAATCTCGACGTGCTGGTACAACCCGCACCGTCATCTGGCCGGCGATTCGGATCGCGTCGACCACGAAATCGAAGATCTCGCCGACCTTCCTGCAATCGCCGTCGGAGCGGGACGAGATCCCGTCAGCCGCGCGAGCACCGTCTGAGCGCAACGATCACTGCGTCGACGGTGGGTTCGGGCACAGGGTCGTCGATCGCCGCAGAGCCGTCGACAAGGAATGCCTCATGGGTCTGGATCGCGACGACAGCGAGTTGCGTCGTGTTCATCGGAGCCAGCTCAGGCGGCAGCTCGTCGTGGTGATCACGAACGAACGCAGCGGCAGCTCGCACCGCCTGGTGTTGTGCATCGTCGGATGGCCCCACGTTCCGGAAGCGCCAGCGAGCGGCTCGATCGGCGATCGGGCTCTTGTCGGGATCGTCGAGGAGGTCGAGACCGCTCGCCTCGAACACGCGACAGTCGTAGGTCCGACACGTCGACGGTCTGTGTTCGTAGATGGAGCACCGGTCATCGATCAACATCGGGCATCGCCCCTGCTCGTCGTAGCCCATCAACAGATGACCGTGTGGCGCACGTGGGGCGGGGAACAGCAGTTGCTTCGGAATGTGGGCGAGAGCGTCCGTCTCGTCGGGTCCGATGTGGACGAACTGCGACGATCTGCAACAACCCGTGCAGGTGCCGCACGGCACATCGGAATCGTGCCCACCGCGGATCGCGCCCTGGATCTCGGCCAGCCATTGCCCGAACGGCCCGGCATCGAGCGTGTCGTTCGCATCGACCGTCATCTGCGGGCCAGTGACACTCAGTCGTGGATCTGTTGCGCCAGATAGGCGGAGTCGCCGACCTGACGGATCAGTTCGAGCTGTGCTTCCAGCCAATCGGCGTGTTCCTCTTCGCCTTCGAGGATGTTCTCGAGCAACTCGCGGCTGCCGTTGTCACCGAGTTCGACACAGCGTGCGATGCCGTTGTTCAGCCTCTCGACCGCTTCGATCTCGAGCTCCAGGGCGAGTTGCAGCTTTTCGAGCGGGGTCTCGCCGACCCGGATCGTACCGAGGCGCTGCAGGTTGGGCACGCCGTCGAGATACAGGATCCGCTCGATCAGGGTGTCTGCGTCCTTCATCTCGTCGATCGACTCTTCGCGGAACTGGCTGGCCAGCCGTTTGAAGCCCCAGTTCTGGAACATCTTGGCGTCGACGAAGT
>JAYTRT010000374.1:0-1659 GCA_043746045.1 Actinomycetota bacterium
GGAGACGGAACTGCCGGCGACCGCTCCGGCCGACCAGTTCGAGGACGTGCCGTCCGAAATCACCACATCGACGACCATCGCGACGAGACCGCTTCCGAAGACGGGATCGGACAACCAGGTCGCTTACCTCGGAACGTCGCTGCTGGTTGCCGGTGTGGGGGTTGTCGGGGCGATTCGCCGCCGGCTGCAGACCGGTCCCGAAGGCGACGCACGCAGCGACGGCGGCGGTTTCTGGTGAGCCCGGCGAGAAGGATCGCGCCCTCGGTGCGCGTGTGAGTGGCCCGGGCGCTCAGAGGCGCACCGAGGGCGCGTACATTCCGCGCCCGGCCCGGGCCGATTATCGTGGGACGGGTGACGCCGACGCAAGCATTGGAACGGGTTGTCCACTACCTGGACCGGGCCCACGAGACCGGGTTCAAGGCGAAGGCGTTCGGGCGCGCGGCAGAAGTCGTGCGCGAACTCCCCGCCGAAGAGATCGCCGAGCGGGCCAAGCACAACACGCTCAAACAGCTCGACGGAATCGGCGACAGCTCGGCCAAGGTGATCATCGAGGCGCTGCGCGGAGACACCACGTACCTCGACAAGCTCGATCGCGAGACGAAGGTCAGCATCACGGCAGCAGGTCAGCCGTACCGCGACGCGCTGAAGGGCGACTGCCACCTGCACTCGCGGTGGAGCGACGGGGGCGCGACGATCGAGGCAATGGCCAACACGGCGGTCGATCTCGGCCACGAATACATGGTCCTCACCGATCACAGCGCACGGCTGACGATCGCTCATGGGCTCGATCGGCAGCGATTAATCGACCAGTTGGCCGACGTCGACCAGCTCAACGCGAAGCTCGCCCCGTTCCGGATCCTGACGGGGATGGAGGTCGACATCCTCGAGGACGGCGCGCTCGACCTCGACGACGACATGTTGCAGCGGCTCGATGTCGTCGTCGCCAGCGTGCACAGCAAGTTGCGGATGGACCGCTTCCCGATGACGCAGCGGATGGTTCGCGCGGTCGAATCGCCCCACGTCGACATCCTCGGCCACTGCACCGGTCGGCTGATCGGCAAGCGTCCGGAGTCCGAATTCGATGCCGACAAGGTCTTCACGGCCTGTGCCGCGAACAAGACGGCGGTCGAGTTCAACTCTCGCCCGGAGCGCCTCGACCCACCGGAGCCGCTGATCGCCAAGGCCAAGGCGGCCGGGTGCTACTTCTCGATCGATTCCGATGCCCACGCCACGGGTCAGTTGGAATGGCAGCCGCACGGCTGTGACCGCGCAGCGGCGGGCGGCGTGGAGATCGAGCGGATCATCAACACGTGGAGCGCGGCGGATCTCCTCGCCTGGACCAATTCGTGAAGGGCTGCCGCTAGGCTCGTACGCCATGTCGAAGAAGACCAAAAAGCGCAAGGCCAAGATGCGCCGCTCGAAGGCCAATCACGGTAAGCGTCCGAACATGGGGCGTGGCTAACAGCCTCCCCCCTGCGCCGCTGACCCGTCAGCAGGCCGTCACCGATCTCTATCACGGTGTTCCTGTCGCCGATCCATATCGATGGCTCGAAGACGGATCGGCGCCTGCGACCCGCGAGTGGGTGGCGGCGCAGAATCGCCGTACCCGTCTGGCGCTCGATGCCCGACCCGATCGTGGCCTCTGGCACGAGCGTCTCG
>JAYTRT010000375.1:0-1655 GCA_043746045.1 Actinomycetota bacterium
AGGTGGGGAACGCGCGGCGCTGGTACCTCGCGATCACGCAGAGGAGGAAGGTCTCGGGGTGGATGTGGGCCGGGCGACGGGTACGGAGTACTGGTTCGAGGCGGTCGGCAAGGTCGAGCGCGACCGAGTACCGGGCAGCGGGCGTCAGCTGGCGGGTGCGCATCAGGAAGCCGCGCACGATCGTGTATTGATCGACGGTGAATGCCGTTGGATCGATCGTCGCCGCGAACCCCTCGTACCCGGGTGGTACGGGGAACCAGATCCCGGCCGGGAGCGGTGTGCGGTTCGGGTCACGGATGACGATGGTTCCGGCCAGCAGATCACCGATCCGCTGCCGGCTCGGCGTCCCCAGGACGAAGAACGTCCCGACCAGTCCGCCCGGTGGGATCCACTTGTCGATGATGCCGCCCATCGACCGGATCGCGGCATGCCGGAAACGGATCGGCGCTCCTTCGATGGTCACGACCCGCAGTCCCATCGCTGCCTTACCGATCGTGCGCCCACGACTGAGCAATTCCGACAGCAGCGGATAGAAGAAGATCACAGCGAACAGCAACGCTCCGCCGACGGCGCCCACGGTGCCATCGGAGTAGCCGCCCGTTGTGGCGAGTGCGAGCAACGTCAGCAGCAGAACGACCGAGTAGATGACGATCTGGATCATCGCATCGATGAGGCCCGAGAACACGCGCGAGGCAATCCCTGCCGTGTCCAGTTCGAGGACCACCGCCTCCGGCGTGATGATGCCCTCGAACGGATCGTCGATCGCTGAGTTGACCTCGCCGGCGTCGATGCTCATCGCCGAAGTACCCTAGGCGCGACATGGATATCGACGCATTCGTCGTTCGCAACCAGACCGACTGGTTCCGCCTCGGCGTGCTCACCGGCCAGGCTCGCAAGCCACGCAACCTCAGCGCCGATCAACTCGACGAGCTCATCCGGCTCTACCAACGCACCAGCGCTCACCTCGCCGACGCTCGGGTCACCTATGCCGCCGATCCGGCTCTCGTCGGACGGCTGACACTGCTCGTCACCGACGCGCACAGCGTGTTGTACAGCCAGCGCGACGTGGAATTGAAGCGCAGTCTGCGCGACTTCGCGACCACCACGTTCCCGGGTGCGGTCTACCGCATCCGCTGGTTCATCGCGGCGTCGGCACTGCTCACGTTCGTTCCCTGGGCCGTGTTCAACATCTGGCTCGCGGTGTCGCCACGGGCCGTCTCGGCCAGCGGGCCGGCCACCCTCCGAGATGCGTACATCCACGGCGATTTCGAGAACTACTACCGCTCGGGATCGGCGTCCTCGTTCGCCAATCAGGTGTTCTGGAACAACGTCCGGGTTGCGATCCTGGCCTTCGCGGCGGGCATCCTGTTGTGTGTCGTCACGGCACTGCTGCTGGCCTACAACGGCGCCAACGTCGGCATCGCCGGCGGCCTGTTCACGAACGTCGGCGAATGGCAGAAGTTCTGGGGTCTGATCCTGCCGCACGGCTTGCTCGAACTGTCGGCCGTCATCGTTGCCGGGGCTGCCGGATTGCGCATCGGGTGGACGGTGATCGACCCCGGCGACCGGACACGCCTCTCCGCACTGGCCGAGGAGGGGCGTCGGGCAGGCACGATCCTGATGGGTCTGGTGGTCGCGTTCCTGCTGGCGGCGAT
>JAYTRT010000376.1:0-5428 GCA_043746045.1 Actinomycetota bacterium
GCAACCACGTTGGGCTGGATACCCTCGGTCGGCTCGTCCAGGATCAACAGCCGCGGCTTCGTCAGCAGGGTACGCGCAATGGCGAGCTGTTGGCGTTGACCACCCGACAGCAGGCCTGCGCGGCGGCTCAACAGGCCGGTGAGGGTTGGGAAGGTGTCGAGCACCTCGTCGATCTCGGCCTTCACTGCAGAGACCAGCTGGAGGTTCTCCAGCGTCGTCATCAGCGGGAAGCAGAGCTGGCCCTGCGGGACGTAGCCGAGACCCTTGCGGACCCTGCGGTTCGGGCGCGTCCTGGTGACGTCCTCGCCGTCGAGCAGCACCTTTCCGGACTTCACAGGTATCAGGCCGACCGCGACCCGCAACAGCGTCGTCTTGCCGGCACCGTTGTGACCCATGATCGCCGCTGCGCCGCCCTTGGGCACGGACAGGTCGACGTCGAACAGAACCATCGAGCGTCCATAGCCCGCAGTCACGCCGACCATCTCGAGCATCGGCTCAACCATGTGCAGCCACCTCCCTCACAGTTCCCAAATAGACCTCCTGCACCTTGGTGTCGGCCTGGATCTCCGCCACCGTCCCTTCGGCGAGCACCGTGCCACTGTGCATCACCGTGACGAAGTCGGCGTACCGGCGCATGAACTCCATGTCGTGCTCGATGATGACGATGGTCCGGTCGCCGACGATTCGCTTGAGAAGCTCACCGGTCTCCTCGCGCTCACCCGCGCTCATGCCCGCCACTGTTTCGTCGAGGAACATCACCCGCGCGTCCTGCACCAACAGCATGCCGACCTCGAGCCACTGCTTCTGTCCGTGGGCCAGAATCCCTGCCGGCCTGCGTGCCAGCGCAGTCAGGCCGATTGTTTCCAACGCGTGCTCGACGCTTTCTGGAACCTTCCGTCTGGCGAGGATCAGTCGGCTCGCCTTGCGGTGAACGCCGGCGGCGATGTCCAGATTCTGCAAAACGCTGAGCTTCTCGAAGACCGACGCAGTCTGGAAGGTTCGTCCGATGCCGAGGCGAACGATCTTGTGCGACTTCATCGTGAGGAGGTCGTTGCCCCGAAAGACCGCTTCTCCGCTGCCGTGCACCAGTCCGGTCAGCGCATCGACCAATGTGGTCTTTCCCGCTCCATTGGGGCCGATGAGGAAATGCAACCTTCCCTGCTGCACGGTGAGGTCGACGCCGTTGACGGCCTTGAAGCCGTCGAAGTCGACGGTCAGGTCGCGGATCTCGAGGTTGTTCTGCGCAGGTGACGAGCTCATGCCAACGCCTCCACGTTCGGTTGATCGTGATCGAGATTGACGTCGACGTCACCGTCGACTACGGCTGCGATCGCCTTGCTCCCCATCAACGATTTCCATTTTCCGGAGACGGACTTGACCGTCGACCACACGGAGGCGACGCCGCCGGGAAGGAGGAGGACGACCACAATGAAGAGCGCACCCTGGAAGTAGGTCCACTGCGTCGGAAACCTCTCCGACAGCGTGGACCGGCCGTAGCCGACGGCGATCGCGCCGAGCGCCGGGCCGAGCAACGAGGCGCGGCCACCGAGGGCGACACCAGCGATCAGCAGGATCGACGCCGCTGCATCCACATTGGTCGGCCCGATGATCCCAGCGATCGGCACGAACATGGCCCCACCGATGCTCGCCATGATGGCTGCCACCACGAACGAGACCAACTTGATGTTGGCAGGGTCGTAGCCGAGGAAGCGGATGCGCTCCTCGGCGTCTCGTGTGGCGACCAGCAGTTCTCCGTACCGGCTTCGGTAGAGCTGCCACAGGATCACCAGGAACAGAATCACCAAACCCGCGGCGATCAAGTACACGTTCTTCTTGACCTCGGGGTCATAGAGCTTGTGGCCGAAGAAGGTCGTGAACGTGTTCAGGCCGTTGAAGCCACCGGTCTGCTTGATCGTCGCGATCAGCAACGTCGCGAACGCCACCGCCAGTGCTTGGGTGAGGATCGCGAGATACGCGCCTTTCACGCGCCGCTTCAAGATCGCGTACCCGAGGACGAATGACACGACTATGGGCAGGGTGATGACGGCGATGACGGTGAACAGCCCACTGCGGAACGGCTCCCACCAGAACGGCATCGTGCCGTCGCCGTACAGGCTCATGAAGTCGGGGACCTTGCCCGGTCCAGCCGCCTCGAGCTTCATGTGCATGGCCATCGCGTAGCCACCGAGACCGAAGAACACGCCCTGACCCATGACGAGCATGCCCCCGCGCCCCCAGGCGAGACCGATGCCCATTGCGGCGAGGGCGAGCGCACAATACTTGCCGAGATTGCCAAGCCGGAACGCACTCATCGAACCGGGAGCCCAGACGAGCAACACATAGGCCACAGCGGCGATGGCGATCAGCGACCCATGCGACCTGAGGAGCTTGGCCGGCGACAGCGATTTCGTCATGCCAGCGAGCGTCATGCCAGCGACCTCGTCCGAACAGTGAAGAGGCCTTGGGGGCGCACGGTGAGGAAGATCACCACCAGGGCGAAGGTGATGACCTGCGCCCAGCTTCCGCTCATCTGTTCGGTGAGGAATGCCGTGACCACTCCGACGACCCATGCGGCGATCAAGGTCCCCTTCAGCTGCCCGACGCCTCCGACGACGACGACGAGGAACGCCGGGATGATGTACGACGTTCCGAGCGTCGGATTCGTGCCCGAGATCAGGGCGATGGCGACGCCGCCGACACCTGCCAGGCCCGAACCCAGGAAGAAGGTGATGCGGTCGACCTTTCGTGTCGAGACCCCCAGCGTCTCAGCGAGCTCTCGATTCTGCACGGTCGCCCGGATGTGCCGACCGAAGGAGCTGTACTTCAAGACTGCGCTGAGCGCGGCGAGCGAGCCGATCGCCAGCACGATCGTAAAGAGTTGACGGTGGGGCCACTGGTATCCGAACACCGAGATGCGCCCACCCAGCCAACTCGGCGCGGTGACCGGGTCGCCTTGAGCGCCGAAAAGATCTCGAGCGAGCTGCTGCAGGACCAAGGACACACCGACCGTCACGAGCAGTGTGTCGAGTGGCCGTTTGTACATCCATTGGATCACGGATGCCTCGAGCACCAGCCCCAGAACACCAGCGACGACGAACGCCACAGGAAGAGCGATCACGGTGGAGAGGCCGGGATTGCTGATCACACGCTGGGTTACGTACGCCGCATAGGCGCCGACCATCAGGAACTCACCGTTCGCCATGTTGATCACGCCCATCTGGCCGAAGGTCAGCGAGAGTCCGAGCGCAGCCAGCAACAAGATCGCGCCAGTCGCAGTACCCGTGAGGAAGGGGGTGGTGAGTACATTCATCTTTCTGCTTTCCGATCGTCATGCAGATCGTGAGAGGGCTGGCAACAGTCGGGCGGGGGTGCCGTGTCGATGTACGGCACCCCCGACGACCGAGAGGGATTTCGACTAGGACCTCACGCTGCGTTCGGGTCCCACCAGCTGTAGCCCTTGAGGAACGGATCGGGCACGATCGGGGTCTTGGACGTCCATACGATGTCGAACTGGTTCGCCTTGTTGATCTGGCCGATCAAGGCGGTCTTGGCGATGTGGTGGTTGTCGCCATCGATGGTGACCGTGCCTTCCGGTGCATCGAACGACACGCCGGCGGATGCTGCGTTCACCGCGTCGACGCAGAACGATTTGGCCTTCTCGACCATGTTCTTGTAGAGGTACAGCGAGGTGTACGCCGCTTCCATCGGGTCCGACGTCGGCCGCTGCTTTCCGTACTTGGCCTGGAAGGCTGCGATGAACGTCTTGTTGGCGGGGCTGTCCACGCTCTCGAAGTAATTCCAGGCTGCGAACTGGCCGGTGAGGTCGACGCCCATCGACGGGGCCTCTTCTTCGGCGATCGACACCGAAATGATCGGCGACTTGGTCGCACCGAGTCCGGCCTCGTGGTAGGCCTTGATGAAGCCGACGTTGGACGAGCCGTTGATCGTGTTGAACACGAAGTCGGGCTTGGCCGCAGCGATCTTGGCGACCTGTGTCGTCCAGTCGTCACTGTTGAGCGGTACGTACTCTTCGCCGACGATCTGGATGCCGAGCACCTTGGCGTACTGCTTGATGATTTTGTTGGCGGTACGCGGGAACACGTAGTCAGACCCTGCGAGGAACAGTGTCTTCACACCCTTGGACTTCAAGAAGTCCATGGCAGGAATGATCTGCTGATTCGTGGTGGCACCGGTGTAGTAGATGTTCTTGGAGGCTTCGAGCCCCTCGTACTGGACCGGGTAGAAGAGCAGTCCGTTGTCTGCTTCGACGACGGGCAGCATCGCCTTGCGAGAGGCCGAGGTCCAACCGCCGAACACGGCAGCGACCTTGTCCTCGGTGAGCAGCTTGTTGATCTTCTCGGCGAAGACGGTCGGCTCACTCTGGCCGTCCTCTTGGATGAACTTGATCTGCTTGCCCATGATTCCGCCAGCGGTGTTGATCTCATCGGCGGCCAGCATGAGCGAGTCGCGCACCGTCTGCTCGCTGATCGCCATCACACCTGATGTCGAGTTCAGGAAGCCGAGCTTGACCGTGTCACCTGTAACGCATGTGTCGCCGGAAGCGGTGCTTCCCGCAGCGGTCCCTGCGGTGGTTCCAGCGGTACTCGCTGCGGTGCTCGTTGAGGTTTTTACCGTCGTGCTGCTGCTCGATGATTTGTCCGATCCGCATGCCGCCGCGAGTAGCGACAGCGTGACAGCGGCACCGATGATCAAGCGCGATCGGCGTGAAGTGTTTCTGAACATTTGTCTCCCCTTTGGTCACACGGCACATGTGCGACGGGCGACAACCTAGGAACGGCCGATTTCAGGACGGGGTTCACCGTGTTTCCGCAGGGTGACGTTCTCATGCGCGGCTCACTCGCCCACACTGATGCAGCAATCGCTCACCCGAGCACCTTCGATGGAAACGGCCGTTGTTGGCGCGCCCGCCTGCGACGGATGGTGGCGTTGATGCTCCGACAGGACATCATCGCGATCACAGCAGCGACGGCCACGATGATCGCCGCCCACACCCACCGAGCCCCAATCCCACGGCCGTCGCCAACACCCCGAAGCAAGTAGTGAGGGAAGAGCACAACGAAGTGCCACCCCGCCAGCGCGGACCGCGAAGATGCCGGACGTCGACCCGAATCGTCGGGCCGTCGGAGGGCAACGGTGTTGCGCCTTTCGTCATCCACACAAACACCGCAAACCCGCATCGTGGTGGAGGGTCAAGGGTCATCTGCCGCCACAGACCACACCGTGTAGACACGCTGATACCTCAACACCACACCATCACCCGCGCCGCCACGACGTGACCGGCTGTCTGATCGAACTTGATCGACACCTCGCAGCGAGAGCAGCCGATCGCCGCAGTTGATAAGGGTGGTCGCCCGTTCAAGCCGGGCCGGGTCCGGGCTCCCTCACGCTGCGGGCGTTGTGAGAGCTC